>DAOUQU010000171.1 GCA_030625445.1 Gammaproteobacteria bacterium | reverse complement strand
TTGATGAATTCATCAAAATGCGGTGTAAGAGAGACGTTCATAGAAACCCTCAATAACAATTATTGTTATTGGGATAGTACGCTGATCATCCGGCTTGTCAAACCTTCACAGAAGCTCGGAAGCCTAATTAAAGGAGCCTGTCCGAGAATAGAAAACCTACTGCGGAAACGCCCTTTTGGCCACCCTTTTTTCTCTTGAGACCATTGAATTGCCACATATAATTATACTATCGTTTAATTTTGCTATACTTTATGCCATACATAACAACAGAATTAAACAAAAGTTAAATGTCAAAGCATATTCAGGCTTTAATCAATCAGCTGGTTTCAACTGCAAAGAGTCGCGGCCTGCCTCAGTCTCAACTTGCAGAGATGGCCGGCATCTCGGCCGTGGGGCTTAGCAAGGCGAAGAAGCGGGGCGATATGCGTGCTTCCACCCTGGAGAAACTTGGCAACCAACTGGATCTCGAGTTGATCTTTACACCACGCCGATCCAGGGAAAAAGCAGCTGAAGCTATCAAGTCAGGCACATTTTTCCACTCTTCCGGGGAATAGGCATGGCGCGCAATCAGCATGCTGTGATCTGGACCCGGCTCTCTGGTACACCGGAGAAAATGGGGAATCTGGTTTTATCCACCCAGCAGGCTTCTTTTACCTATACGCAGGAGTACCTGGCATCCAGCCGTGCAGGGTTCTGCCTGTTGGGCGATGGCTCGATTTGGGGAGCGGACACTGTCACCTACCCCATCAGTGAACGCATACCTGTGTTTCCCCGCCTGCTGACCCTGATACCCGGGAATAACCCGCGCAACCTTCAACGCAGGCATTACCTCGATATGCTGCGTGCCAAATCGGGAAAGGAGCCGCCACCGGGTCTGGAGACGGAGTGGCAACTCCTTGTTATGGGTGGGCATGGCGGTATCGGGCACATTGACCTATTCATGGATGATATCACTGCCCGGCAATGGTATCGCTCTTCTACAGATTCATACGAAGCTGATTCTGTAGTCGAAATCAAGAGCAGTCGCTCCCAACTCTGGCGCATGCTGAAACGCAATGTACTGGATGAAAATGTCGATTTTGATCCACATCTCATAGAAGAGACGCTGGGACCGACACCATCTGTTGGCGGCATGATCCCGAAGCTTCTGGTCTCCATGACACCCGGCGATAGCAAGCCAAATTTTCACCCTCCAGGAACCAGGCATAAACGGGATGTAGTCCTCAAAATTGAGCCGCCGGAATATGCGGGATTGCTTGATCTTGAAGCACTCTGTCTCGAGATTCATCGTGAGGCGGGATTTGAGGTTCCCGCATATCACCGCTACGATGATGATGGGCTTCACTTCCTTGCCGTAGAACGTTTTGACCGGGTTGATGGCAAGCCTGTGCCGATGGAGTCCCTGTTTTCAGTGATTGCAACGGGTAATCACCACTTTCGTGAAACCGGAGATATTCTGCTCGATGAACTCGGCGGCATCTTTGAGCACCTGGGCCAGGTGGCCAGGCTGGATAAGGATACGCAGGAGCAACTATACCGCAGGATATTGATGGCGCTTCTAACCGGAAACGGCGACCTGCACCTGGATAATATCGCGCTCCTGGGTGGTCTGGCTGAGTGCCGGCTGACGCCGATATACGATCCTGCGCCCATGCGGGCCTGGCCGCGCCATAATCTGCTTAGTGCGATTCCATTTGATCCATCTGCGTACGCCGATCATGGCGCCTTTTTTGTCGAACTTGGCAGATCCTTTGGCTTGCCGGCAGAGGGAGTGCATCACGCTATTCTGGATGCACTGGATGCCACCTCATCCTATGTTGAGCGCGTGATGGAGTTGCAGCGGGTCCCGATACAGCTGCGCAACCAGCTGGTGGAAATTGTACAGCAAGAGCGTTTGCTGCTGGAGAAACAGTTTCAATAGTGAGCCTCGAAACCATCATGCAATCACGCCTGCTTTTTCAGGCGCTGCTGGATATCCGCTTTTGCCTCCGCCAGCAGTGTGTCGCGGTCGATTGAGTCGAGAATCTCTCTGACGACCAGCTTCGGGCCGCCTTCACCCCAGGATTTTCCCTGAGCCAGGTAGCGCTCGGCAACCTGGCCGACGATATAGGTGCTGTAGTAGGCCAGCACGCCTTGGGCGGTGCCGGTAAGGATAGCCGAGAGCCCGCCGGTGCCGAATTTCAGTGCTGACGAGAGCAGGTTCACCAGCCATACGGTTCCCATCAACAGCGCCATCTGCGCACCGATCACCATCACCAGCTCTTTTGCCTCGCCGCGATTGAGCGGCAACCCGTAGAGCCTGGAGAGATGCACGATCATGCTGACATCGACCACTGCCGCTGCAACCAGATCTGCAATGGGGACAGGATTCAGGGCAACGGCAACACCCTTGGCGATGCAGTAGGTGCGGATCAGCTGTGCGCCCATGTGGCGTCTGGCCTGCATGATGCGCGCGCCGATCTGATCGCTGATATCACTGGCAAACAGCGATGCGTTGACGGCCGCGAGTGACTTGCCCTCTTTCTCGAGGATTTGCCACAGGCGTGAGCGCACAGCTTCGACATCCACCTCCGGCTGCCGGGTTGTTTCGGTCTCGTTGCCCGCTTCATCAACGCGGATGATGATCTGCCGGGAAGGATCTGCCGAGGCGGTCACGATATCCTCTTCATTGACCAATCCCGAGGTATGCCGCTTCAGCGACTCGAGAATCTCCTGTTGCTGCTGCAGCGTATAACGGTCGATCTTGTTGAAGATCAGCAGCACCGGCAGATGGCGATCTTCAAGCAGCTGCAATGCACTGCGTTCCGTTGCGGTCAGATCGCCATCGACGACGAACAGCACCAGGTCGGCCCTGCCCGCCACCTCGGCGGCAAGGCGTTCACGCGCCTCACCCTCGACTTCGTTGATGCCGGGGGTATCCATTAGCAGCACATTGCCATCCCGGTATTCGCTCCACTGGCCCATCGCCACTTCTCGGGTCTCACCATGGAGTGGGCTCGTGGCAAAGCGGGTCTGAGCCAGCAATGCATTCAACAGCGCTGACTTGCCGACGCTGACGCGGCCGAAGACGGCAATATGGATCTCCTCCTGCTCCAGTTTTCTGAGCAGGAGTTCAAGCTGCTGGTAGTCACCGGCCAGCTCTTCACGCACAGATTCAGGCACACGCGGATCTTCCAGCAACTCGCGCAGGCTTTCGCGCGCCAGCTGCAGATGATCGTCGCCGCTGTTGCTCTCGTTAGTCGCGGAGCTGTTTGATGGCCATTTTGGCATAGCGTCTTGCAGACGCTTCCAGATCGTCACCCAGGTGTTCCTGAAAGAGTTGTGAAGCAACCAGTGGACGCAGTTCGCCACGTGACTGCAGGGAGCTGGCGACTGCATGTCCCAGCGTATTGAAGATCATGCCATAGGCGACAGCATGCATTAAGCCCCCTGTCAGCGTACCGACCCCGGGAAAAGCCTTGAGCCCGTTGCCGGCAATCGCCAGGATCAGCGTCATGCTCTTGCCAACATGTTTTTGCACCAGCTCGATCAGCAGATCTGTATCCGCCTCGCGCGCCGGGACTTCGTAAAGCGTGGACAATGCCTTGATCATGCGCGTCGCGAGGAAACCCTGTATCAGCAGATCCGTGCCGGGCGCCACGGCCGCCATGGCGCCGACCACCGCTCTCTTGGTGTAGGTGGAGACCACCTTTTCCGCCTGCACGGCGCGCTCTTCATTGATTGCAATATTCAGTTTGTTCTGCGCCAGCACAAACACCGCCGAATCCCGCAACTCGTCGAGGACCTGGCCATGGGTGTCGATGATCTGCTGCAGCGCCGCTGCAAGCTTTTCCACCCGTGGAGGACGCGGGCGCATCACCCGCTCCTCGCTGCCGTCGGGCAGCTGGCGTATCACCAGCTCTTCACCACTGGCCGTCACGTCCACCACCACGAGATTGGCAAAGCGTGACTGAATGGATTCATGCAGCTGCTGCAGATCTTCTGCGCTGAACCACTCCGCCTTGTTGATGACCAGCAGCAGTGGTTTTTTCAACTCCTGCAGCCAGCTCATGGCGTCATATTCAGTGCGCGTCAGGTCTCCATTGGTCACAAAGATGACGATATGGCTGCGCTGCGCCTCATCGGCGGCAACCTGGTCGAGGCTGCCCTGCGCTTCATTGAGCCCCGGCATATCGGTGAGCACCAGCTCATCCCCTGCGGAACTCTGCCAATGGTACTCA
>DAOUQU010000413.1 GCA_030625445.1 Gammaproteobacteria bacterium | reverse complement strand
CAGGATCCGGCTTCGAGCATGAACCCGCGCATGACAGTCGAGGAGATCATTGCCGAGGGACTCGTCGTGCAGGGCATCAGCAGAGAGCAGCGTCAGCCGCGTATCGCAGCGATCCTCGAACAGGTTGGTTTGCCGGGCGATGCGCTCGGGCGCTATCCGCATGAATTCTCCGGGGGGCAGCGTCAGCGCATCGCCATTGCGCGTGCGCTGATCCTGGAGCCGCAGCTGATTATCTGTGACGAGCCGACCAGTGCACTGGATGTCTCGGTGCAGGCGCAGATCCTCAATCTGCTCAAGGAGCTGCAGCAGCAGCGCCATATCTCCTATCTCTTTATCACCCACAATCTCGCCGTGGTCTCCTACCTGGCTGATGAGGTGGCGGTGATGTACCTGGGGCGTATCGTGGAGCAGGGGCGTGTCGAGCAGATCCTTGAGAAGCCGTTGCACCCCTATACCCAGGCGTTGCTGTCAGCAGTGCCGGTGCCGGATCCTGATGCAAAACGCGAAGTCATCCGCCTGCAGGGCGATATGCCGTCCCCGGCGAATCCGCCGTCAGGCTGCTATTTTCATCCGAGATGCCCGCAGGCAATGGACGAGTGTCGTCGGAGTTATCCGGATAGCCAAGAGATGAACGACGGGCGCAGGTTGAGCTGTCATCTCTTTTGACCGCAAAAAAAACCTCCACTACCAAAATGGTAGTGGAGGTTTTGAAGTTTCAGCAACAGAGATTCAGGTCAAGTGACCCAAACTCCTGCAATAAGCTGAATCTTACTTGGCGTCGATACGCTTGAAGCGTCCGCCGGCAACAGATGCATCACCCATGACGCCCTTTTCACCGAAGACGAAAGCAACGATTGCTGATTTCAGGTTGTTGGTATCCAGTTTGCCTGTTTTACCTTTTTCGCCAGCAGCCACGGCTACGTCAGCTCCAACTTCCCACTCGCGCTTGCTGGAACGGAATTTACCCAGTGCAGCATCTGTGTTGAAGACCATGATCATCGAGTAGCTCGATGCTCCGGCCAGGAAGCCCCACTTGACAGCGCCATAACCGTAGTAATCAACAGTGGCACCATCGATTTGCAGTGCACAGGTTCCGCCAGCAGCACCGAAGATAAAACCACCCTTGGTGATCGTCGGGCAGACAAGCACGCCTTTAGCCGCGTCGATGATCTCTTTGGCGCCCGGCTGGTCGGCGTTGAATTTCGCCAGTGTGCTCGCTACATCTGCATTGATATCTTTCTTTTCATAGACAGTTGCTTCAGTTTCAGTCGGCACACCCTTTGCGTCCATCGGAGTAGATGTTGCGTCCTCTGCCAGTACCTGACCCGAGAATGCTACGCCAAAAGCCAGTACAGCAGTGGCGATGTTCTTGTTGATTGAAATAGATGACATTAATTTTTTCTCCAAATATAGAATAGTTCATGTGATCGTCGATGCGTGACACGACAGAGAATCACGATGAATTTGTTGTTCCATGCACAGCTAATCTGTGCATATCTGATCCGAACGGCGCGAATCATAACATATTTGTTCGAAATGTGTGATTTTGCTTATGCAATGATTTTTCAGGAACAAACAAAGGCCGGAGTGATTAACAATCACTCCGGCCTCTGTAATCTCCCCAGCTAACCGGGGATTTGCTGAA
>DAOUQU010000361.1 GCA_030625445.1 Gammaproteobacteria bacterium | reverse complement strand
AGATCAAGTGGCGCGCCATGCGCTCTATAAAGAGGTGATCGACAAGGGAGTCATTACCCTCACCACCAACAACTCCTGGGAACTCTACGATGCGAAAATCGGGGAGGAGAAGCTCGCAGAACTTGCCGCTAAAAAGTCGGAGTTGAGTCCCGAAGAGTGGCGCCAGCTCAACCTGGATGCCATCAATAAGCTCAATCCGGGACGCCTGCATCATATTCAGCGTGATTTCAATGCCATGGTCACGGACTTTGCCGCTGCAATGAAGGCTGCTGAGGAGCCTAAGGGTCTCAAGGAGAAGCTGGTTCTGATCAATGACTTTTTCCCGCATCGCATCTATATCACCGACCTGACAGAAGAGCAGGATGCAGCCTTCACTGAACTGCTGTCACTGGCCAAGGCAGATGACACTGCAGGATTTGCTGCAAAAGCCGAAGCATTGTTCAAAGATGTCACCGCAAATCTCTACGCAGTGAATGACGGCAAGCTTGATTTCTACGAATTTACCAGCGTATTTCCCGCTGGCACCTATGACTCCACCACGACATACAAGGGACGCGCCATACCGCGTTTCTCCACCACCGGCGTATGGACCCTGATTCCACGCAAGCATGGAACCGGCGATACCGGCATGGTCGACTACATCTCCAAGGCGGGCTATTACGGCATGATGCCGATGCTGCCGTATCAATATGCCGGCGGCAGCGCCTACAACGCCTTCCACAACCCCGGCATCAGCAACTGGATGGGCGGTCATCCGCTGATCCCCAAGGAGTGGAAAGAGTCAACTGAAAACAGCAGAAGCGGCAAGCCCTATCTGCGCTCCTCGATCACCAGCAGGGGACCGGTTTCACACGGCTGCACGCGTATGAGTCCCGGCCACCTGACTGAGTTTCGCGAAATGCTGCCTTCGACGTCAGAAAACATGAATGGCATCAGGGTATTTCTGAATCTCTCGCAGTGCTATGACGTCATCGACATAGACGGGGATGGCACAGAAGAGGCGATGGGTGTGCAGTACTATATTGCCTTCCAGGGGAAATCGCGCGTGGCCAACCTCATCTGGGCGCAAAACGACCGCAAGGATTTCTACGACTGGTTGTATGGTGATGAGATCGTCTATGGCCAACCTGGCGAGGTAACTGTCAAGGAGGCCGTCTCCTGTAATTTCGTCAAGCGCAAAGCCAGCGAGGGCAAGCTCTATAAGGATATCAAACTCTATGAAGCGCCCTCCGAGCCTGAAACCCTGCAGTTCTATACCATCAAGGGTGTCAAGGCCACATCTCACCTCGGCTATGATATCAACCGCGAACTGCGCCGTGTCGGCTACGGTTATGAAGTGGATCGCAAACTGCTGAAGCTTGATTGACAGGCATTGGCTGCTGTAATGCGCGGAGCTTATTGCATCCTACTTTTTCGCGGCCAGAAGGCCGCTCCTACAGATTATGTGCAGCCGTGACGTGGGAGTGGTCTTCTGACCACGATTAACTCGTCCCCACCGTCCATGGTGGGAATATATATGTAGTTATCTTCGAACCAGGTCTGCATTCCCACGCAGGAGCGTGGGAACGAGGGTATTGTTTACCACGAAAGGCACGAAAAACACGAAAATGGAAAACTGATCGTTCGTGCTTTTCGTGAATTTCGTGGTTAATAAAGGTCTCTTGTTGCTGCAATGGCGCTCTTCAAATATCTGTATGGATTCAAATGAAATACCGATTTCAACACTCACTGTTAGCACTTTTCTTCTCTGCCCAGATGTTGCTGGCAGTTCCAGTCAGTGCAGAAATCCCCGGGCCTGTTTCCGGTGATTTGACGCCGGAAGAACTTACCTCTTACGCTATCTATTACAGTAGTTATGAACCAACCTTTTACACCGGCTTTGCTCCCAGGGCGCAGGACCCCCGACATCTGCATCTGCATGTAGGGCGCGGCAATCAATTGCGCGTGACACAGGTGCTTTCCGACCGGGTGGTGGCGACTTATGTCCGGGATCTTCTGATCCGTTAC
>DAOUQU010000136.1 GCA_030625445.1 Gammaproteobacteria bacterium | reverse complement strand
GCCAGGGTGGTGCGCCCGGCTGTGGCCCCCATGAGAAAGCCGCGCGCCTGCATATCACCGGCAGCCCAGATCAGGTCGCCTACACGCTGAAAGCCGAACATCGAATAGTAGATGTAGAAGGGAATCATGCTGACGCCATGATTGCTGTAGGCGGTTGCCGCAGCAATCCACTCGGAGATGGCGCCAGCTTCGTTGATGCCCTCCTGCAGTATCTGTCCCTTCTTGTCTTCGCGGTAGTACATCAGCTGATCAGAGTCTTCCGGCTCATAGACCTGGCCGGAGGATGAGTAGATGCCCAGCTGGCGGAACATCCCCTCCATGCCAAAGGTGCGCGCTTCATCCGGCACCAGCGGCACAACCCGTTTGCCGACCTTCTTGTCGCGAATCAGCATGCTGAGAAAACGCACGAACACCATGGTAGTGGACATCTCCCGCTCACCGCTATCCTCCAGCAGCGACTTGAAACTCTCCAGCGGAGGAATCTCCAGCGTTTCAACTTCAGTACTGCGCAACGGAAATGGCCCTCCCAGGGCGGCGCGACGCTCCTTCAGATATTTGATCTCGTTGCTGTCATCGGCAGGTTTGTAGAATGGCGCAGATGCGATCTCATCATCCGGGATCGGAATATTGAAGCGATCACGAAATGAACGCAGCGCCTCCTCGCCCATCTTCTTCTGCGAGTGCGCTATATTCTGACCTTCACCGGCAACTCCCATACCGTAGCCTTTGACAGTCTTGGCCAGGATCACCGTCGGCTGCCCCTTGTGATCCATTGCCGCTGCATAGGCCGCATAGACTTTCGCCGGGTCGTGGCCGCCGCGATTGAGGCGCCAGATATCATCATCCGACATATTGGAGACCATTTCCAGCAATTCGGGATATTTGCCGAAGAAGTGTTCGCGGGTATAGGCGCCGCCACGCCGTTTGTAGGCCTGATAATCCCCGTCGACAACCTCCTCCATGCGTTTGAGCAGCAAGCCATCCTTGTCACGCGCCAGCAGCGGATCCCAATAGCTCCCCCACACGACCTTGATGACGTTCCAGCCTGCGCCGCGGAATACTGCCTCAAGCTCCTGGATGATCTTGCCGTTGCCGCGCACCGGTCCGTCCAATCTTTGTAAATTGCAGTTGACGACGAACACCAGGTTGTCCAGTTTCTCGCGTCCGGCAAGCGAAATGGCGCCCAGTGATTCGGGTTCATCCATCTCACCGTCGCCGAGAAAAGCCCACACGGTGCGGTTGTCGGTCTTGACGATCTCGCGGTCATGCAGGTAGCGCATAAAACGCGCCTGGTAGATCGCCATGATCGGCCCAAGACCCATGGAGACCGTCGGGAATTGCCAGAACTCCGGCATCAGCCACGGGTGGGGGTAGGAGGAGAGTCCTCCGCCGTCAACCTCCTGGCGGAACTTGTAGAGATCATCTTCGTCCAGCCTTCCCTCGAGATAGGCCCGCGAGTAGATGCCGGGAGCCGAGTGGCCCTGGAAAAAGACCAGGTCACCGCCGTGATCGTCGTTGGCGGCGTGAAAAAAGTGATTCAGTCCGACATCAAACAGCGTGGCGCTGGAGGCGAAGCTGGAGATATGCCCGCCCAGTTCAGTCGAGATGCGGTTTGCCTGCACCACCATCGCCATGGCATTCCAGCGAATCAGCGCCCGTACACGCCGCTCCATGGCGCGCTCACCGGGGAATGGCTCCTGTTTGTGGGGAGGAATCGTATTGATATAGGCGGTATTCCCGCTGAATGGCAGGTAGGCGCCGGATCGACGTGTTTTGTCGATCAGTTTTTCCAGCAGTTGATGCGCACGTTTGCTGCCTTCATTCTCGATTACGCCATCGAGGGCGTCGAGCCACTCCCGAGTTTCCTGGGGATCTGGATCATTGATTTGATCTGTCATGGATTCTCCCTGTGACAGTAAAAAATTTTGAATTTTGCAGCAGGACTGCAAAACCTGTTACATCAAAGCCGTGTATTAAACGATGATTATCCGGTGAATGCAAGATACTAGCAAATTACGGATAAATCTTCATTTTTTGTAACATCCCATTAACTCCGTGCAGGAAGCAGGGATATCTCGTTCCCATGCTCCTGCGTGGGAATGCAGACCCGGCATCGAACCGAATACCGTATGCATTCCCGCCGGGGACGGCAGGAACGAGAGTCACATCGAATATATTTATGATATTCAGTATATTATATGGATTATCTAATTTTATACATTAAATAATACCTTGTCACCCAAAAGTCACAACGTTGGTGTAGAATCATCATCCATGACGCAGGCAAAATCCTTTCGCAACTACCTGGTTATCACCGCCGGATACTGGGCCTTTACCATCACCGACGGCGCCATTCGCATGCTGGTGGTGCTCTATTTTCACCAGCTGGGATATACGCCGCTGGCGATCGCCTCGCTGTTTCTCTTCTACGAATTTTTCGGCATCGTCACCAACCTGGTCGGCGGTTGGCTGGGAGCGCGCATCGGCCTGAATGCAACCATGCATATTGGTATGGGGCTGCAGGTGATTGCGCTCGGGATGCTGGCTGTCGATCCATCCTGGCTCTCCATTCCCTATGTCATGGCGGCACAGGCACTCTCCGGCATCGCCAAGGATCTTAACAAGATGAGCGCCAAGGCGAGCGTCAAACTGATGCTGCCGAAGAATGCAGAGAACACCCTCTTCAAGTGGGTCACTGTGCTGACCGGTTCCAAGAATACACTGAAAGGCGCCGGATTCTTCATTGGTGCACTGCTGCTCTCGGTTGCGGGTTTCAGCGGCGCCCTGATGATTTTGGCCGGCATGCTGTTTGTTGTGCTGATCATCACCTGGATATTGCTTCCCGGTGAAATCGGAAAAACTGCCGCCAAGCCGAAATTCAGCACCATTCTCTCCAAATCCCCGGCTATCAACTGGCTTTCTGCCGCGCGTTTTTTCCTATTTGGCGCCCGCGATATCTGGTTTGTCGTCGCCCTGCCTGTTTTTCTCTCCACACTGGGATGGAGTTCAACCGAAATTGGCAGTTTCATCGCCCTGTGGATTATCGGCTACGGCATCGTGCAGGCATCTTCACCAAAACTTCTGCAACACGGCAGGCGCGACAGCACAACAGCCCGCCAGCTTGCCTTCATCCTCAGTGCAGTCCCGGCCGTCATGGCGGTCAGCATGCAGTACTTCGATGCGCAGCTTGTCGTGATCCTGGGGTTGGCTGTTTTCGGCATCCTGTTTGCTGTCAACTCGGCGCTGCACTCCTATCTGATCATTGCCTGGTCAGAGCGGGATCATGTCTCGATGAATGTCGGCTTTTACTACATGGCCAATGCCGGCGGCAGGCTGACCGGAACCGTGCTCTCCGGATGGGTCTATCAAACATCAGGGATTACTGGCTGCCTGTGGTGGTCCTGCGCCTTTCTGCTGATCACATGGCTGATCTCGTTTCGTCTGCCGTCACAACAGTATTCAGCATAGGCGTGTAACGCGAAAATAACCACCCAATTTGAGATTTCTGTTGATCAGATCGACTATAGTTATGCTATCAAATCTCAAACCACAGCTGAATTTCTAACTTTACCAGGAGAGAACCGATGACCATCCAAACCGAACTACAAAACACCATCGACGACATGGTGGATGACAAGCGCGGCATTCTCGCCATGGACGAGAGTGCGCCGACCATCAAGAAACGCTTTGACGCCATCGATGTGGAATCAAGCGAAGAGAGCCGCCGCAGCTATCGCTCCATGCTGCTGAACACACCCGATCTGGGGGAATATATCTGCGGGGTCATTCTGTTTGAAGAGACTTTAGGACAAAAGAGTGATGACGGAACACCGCTGGCTGAAGTTGCTGCAGCACAGAAGATCGTCCCCGGCATCAAGGTCGATAAGGGCACGGGAGCGCTCTCCGGCGCACCTGGCGATCTCGTCACAAGGGGTCTTGACGGCCTCGCAGAGCGTCTGCAGGGTTACAAGGAGCAGGGTGCGCGCTTCGCCAAGTGGCGGGAAGTCTATCCGATCTCTGCTTCCAACCCAACGCGGCTCGGTCGTCATGTCAATGCGGAAGTTCTTGCGCGCTACGCCGCCGTGTGCCAGGAGCTGGGCATCGTGCCCATCGTCGAGCCAGAGGTTTTAATGGACGGCGATCATGAGATCGAACGCTGCGCCGAAGTCACTGAAGCTGTACTGCACTCTGTTTTCCATGCCCTGCATCGGCATGGCGTCAGCCTCGAGCATATGATTCTCAAACCCAACATGATCGTGCCGGGAAAGGCCTGCAGACGCGCAGAGCCCGATGAAGTCGCTACGGCAACACTGCAAGTCCTGCGCCGAGGCGTGCCGGCAGCGGTCCCCAGCATCAATTTTCTCTCCGGCGGCCAGGGACCGGAAGAGGCCACAGAAAACCTCAACGCCATCAATCAGCAGCGAGGCCCTGCTCCCTGGCAACTGAGCATCTCCTACGGGCGTGCACTGCAGCAGCCCGCGCTGCAGGCATGGCAGGGGAAATCTGAAAACAGCGATGCAACCCAACAGGCGCTGTTGAAACGCGCACGTCTCAACAGCCTGGCGAGGGAAGGAGCCTACGACGCATCGATGGAGTAACATCTTCCTCGTTCCCATGTTCCTGCGTGGGAACGCGATAGAGTTTTTTTAGGTAGCATGCTCCAGCACGCGTAGATGAGTGCGTAGCTGCTCTATCTCTTCCATCAAGTCCAGCACCACTGCGGCTCCAGCAAGATTCACACCAAGATCACGCTGCAGGCGTATCACCGAACGTACACGATAGAGGCAGATCCCGGGGAATCGCCACTCGGAAACCTCTCGGCCGCTGGGCTCAATGATGCCTTCATCGACAAGATCGATAATCCAGTCGGCATGCATGGTGCAGGCGCGGCTCAACTCGCCCAGGGTCAGCATCACCTCTTCATCGAGGATCTGGCCTTTCAGGATTTCATTATTGGTGTTCATCTTTATACCCCCAGTCCGGCGCGTGGATTGAATGGCAGTTCCTGCTGCATTTTTTCATAGAGCGCCTTTGCCTTGTCGCTGTCGGCAGCAGGCAACGCAATCCTCAGCA
>DAOUQU010000083.1 GCA_030625445.1 Gammaproteobacteria bacterium | reverse complement strand
GAGTAGCGAGGAAACTGACGACTGCAAACTTTTTTACGAACCCTGTCGATCTGTTTGTGCAACGGCAGAAGAGAGGCTTTGCACCTGGCTGTTTTTCAGATTACGTCGCAGGAACTTCATCACCTTGACCACGTATTTTTGCGTCTCCCGGTATGGAGGAATCGTACGCCCATATTTCATCACCGCGCCCTCGCCGGCATTGTAACTGGCAACAGCAAGCGTCAGATCATTATCGAAGAAATCGAGCAGATACCTCAGATAGTGCGCCCCTCCATCAACACTCTGCGACGGATTGGTGCGATCGGTAACGCCAAAGCGTTTTGCTGTCGCCGGCATCAACTGCATCAGACCAACCGCACCGGCACGGGAAACCGCCTTTGGGTCATAGGCGGATTCCGCTTCAATGACAGCATGAAGCAACTCCGGGATAACCTTGTATTTTTTTGCTTTTGCATCCACGATGGCTGCAAATTTCGGCTGATTCCTTTGTTTGGCCGCCACATCGGCTTTTTTGGGTTCAACTATCTGCTCTTTAATCTTGCGCGCCTTGACGTCACCCCAGTTCAACGTCATTTTTTTGACGAGTTGAAACGGCAGTTCAAGGGGTTCGCCGGTGAAAACAATGGAACCATCAGGGGCGCGGTACTGATAAGCAACGCTTGCAACGACAGTCTGCGTTACCCCGAAGAGAAAGAGGAGGATGACAACGACATACAGAAAGGAGTGCTTACGAAAACACATTGAATTTCATATCTATTTTCAATGGAGTAAAAAGTATACCCTGTAGAAAAAGATGTTACCACAAGGAGTTATGTATAATATACAGATAATCCTGGATGAGATATTAATCCCTATCTATTGCAACGATAACACCATGCCACGAAGCGTGGCATTGGATTATGGACGTTGCAAGGGATGATTTTGGATGTGAACTTTGAATATTTTGCCATCTATGGGATAATTTTCTCAACATCAGGCCACATGATTCACTATCATCCGGTGTTTTGCAAGGAGCTTAAACATTTAATGTCATTATTATAAGGTTAAAATATGTTCGATAAAAACGCCAAGAAAACAAAGCATGAAGCAGATAAAAAATCTTCGCTACTTAAGCCCGCCAAGTATGGCAAAGGGGAGACCAAAACTCTATCTTCAACTCTATCCACAACCATAGGTCCTTCAATCAATATCAAAGGTGAACTCTCTGGCGGAGAAGACCTGATAATTCAGGGAAGCGTGGAAGGGACTATCAAGCTGCTGGATAACAGCGTTTCTGTTGGAGAGCACGGACAAATTCAGGCTGACGTGTTTGCCAGGAACATTACGGTACAAGGTGAATTGTCCGGTGATCTGCACGGCACGGAGAAAGTAACAGTAACCAGCTCTGGAAGGATCAAGGGGAATATCATTGCTCCCAGAGTAGTGTTGGAAGATGGTGCTTCATTCAAAGGCAGTATTGATATGGAAAACAAGCCAGCGACGTCAACCATCTCCCCCACTACTGACAATACTCCGTCAAAAGCCAAGATTGCCTGACATACCTGCTATGGCACTTTTCTCCCGGCGTGCGGAAAATCCACGCGTCAACCGACAAGTAGTAGCCTCTCCTGCTTTCTCCAGTTTGATGCAGGGGTTTTCTGAAGAGCAGAAGTACCGTATTCTCGATCTGGGTAAGGCGAGTGGCGCAACTGTAGCCTTTTTCTCAAAGTTGAGATGTAAGCTGTTCGTGGGTGATGTCATTCCCGCCATTCTCTCTTATCAAAAATCACTGCAAGATGATGAGCCGCCCAGGTTGATGTTACCGGATATGATAGGCTTGGATGACTTATCCGAGCTTGATCTGGTCATGTGCTGGGATATTATTAACTATCTTGACACACATTTGATAGAGGCTTTCTCCGACTCCCTGCATCAGCTGATGGCAAACGGTGGATACTTGCACGCATTCATCTATACACATAAAGAGATGCCTGCAAAGCCTGGAAACTATCAGATATTGGACGCCAGCCAGATGGATGTCGAGTACCCGGTTGGCAGCGGGATTCCTGCTCCCGGTTTTGCGCAGCGAGAGCTGGGGAAACTGATGAGGGGATTTGAGATTAGGCAATCCCGATTGTTGCAAAGTGGTCTGCAGGAATATTTATTTCACAGCCTGTAACCAACAGTTCAAAACCTTTCCCGATTCATGCCACTCTCTAGCTTCGACCGTAAGAAAGCAAGTCTGCTTGATTTTTTTCAAAATGGTACTATCTTAGCCCTGTATCGACCAATAATTTGTGTTATCTGAAGGAGATCCATACACAATGAACCAAAACATCACAATGCCTCGCTCCCAGGACCAGGTGCTTGCGACCAACAAGGTCCTGAAAAACACCTATATGCTGCTCTCGGCGACACTGCTCTTCAGCGCCCTGATGGCAGTCGTCTCCATCTATCTTCAAATGCCGCCCATGGTCTATCTGGGAGCGGTCATTGGCTCCATGCTGCTCGGCATGTTCGTACTGCCGCGCTTTGCGAACTCAACTTCAGGTATTGGCGTCATTTTTCTGATCACCGGTTTGCTTGGGTTCGGTCTGGGAGCGATCATCACCCAGTACCTGGCCCTGCCAAAAGGACCGGAAATCATCGGCATCGCCTTTGCAGGCACCGGCATTATCTTCCTCTCGCTGTCGGCTTACGTCCTCACCAGCCGTCGTGATTTCAGCTTCATGGGCGGCTTCCTGTTTGCCGGCCTGATTACTGTCGTGATCGCCATGGTCGCCAATATCTTCCTGGCGATTCCTGCTCTGTCGCTGGCGCTCTCTGCAGCCATTATATTGCTCATGAGCGGCCTGATCCTGTTTGACACCAGTCGCATCATCAATGGCGGCGAGACCAACTACCTCATGGCAACCTACAGTCTCTACCTGAGCATCTTCAACATCTTCATCAGCCTGCTGCAGATTCTTGGCATTATGGGCGACGATTAAGAAATGCTCTGATCAAGGCGCTCCGCCTTGATCAGAGCTTCCTGCAAGTTTTTCTACGGGGGAAGGGCTATCTATCAATGGCTTACAATAGGCATCCGGATCACCCTTCCCCCGAACCCCTCATCCCATGGGCTTATTCAGAGGTTCCTTAACCCTCTCCCCATCTCGATCTTGGCTCAACCCCGGCAGTCTGCCGGGGTTTTTTCATTCAGGAAATCAACATGGAACTCTTTTTAAAAATTGGCCTGGCCGCCGTGCTGCTGATGCTCGTATGGCGGCTCTACCCTGCCGCCAAGGAGCAGATGAAGAATGGCCCCAAAGGCAGCAGTGACGACTGGAAAGGCCTCATCCTCCCTGCAGTGCTGCTGATCGGCTTCGTTATGCTGCTGATCATGATGGTGCGCAGCTAGGAACTGGGAGTTGGCAGTTGGCAGTTGGCAGTTGGCAGTTGGCAGTTGGCAGTTGGCATAACTCTAATCAGATCATTGCCCGCTGCAAGCTTTTATTGCTGGAATCTGTTTTTTTATTGTTTTTACTGCAAACTGCATACTGATGACTGCAAACTTTTTTAATAGAACACCTCTATAGCCGGATTGAGAAGCTTGATCAAGGGGTTACAGGTAGTTAGGGAGCAATCACGGTAGTCAAAGAGTCCGGGGCCTCTCTTCTCTACCACCTTAGTGGATTGCCCCCGCACAAGCTCTATTTCAGAGTTGAAGCGCTCACGAATATCCGCATCATGCCGCAGATCGATGAGCACGCCGTTTTCGGTGTTGAATCTTTGACTCAGGGAGTCGAAATTGGCGCTGCCGAAATATGCAATGCGATCATCGACAATAAAAAGCTTGGTATGCAGAAGTTTGCGCTGCTGATATTCATACAGATCGATATTGTGCTCATGAACAAAAGCAAATGAACGGGTCAAGGCAAGTCCGAAGATGTTGACCAGCTCATCTCTTCTGGTGGTGTAAATCTCCACATGGGCGCCATTGCCTGTTGCCGATGCCAATGCACTTTTAATCGCCCTGGTAGGGAAAAAATAGGGTGTAATAATGCGTACCGACTTCTGTGCAGACCCAATAAGCTGCAGAAGCTCTGCAAACATACCTCCATTCTTCACCTTGCGTGGAGGATCTGTCACATAGTCGACTCGGGAAACCGGGTATTTGTCCGGAGGAGATCTCTCCGGGTTGTGAGCTTTGGAAAAGGTCTCATCGATAATCCTGTTCGCCACAGGAAGATGGGTCTGCAGATAGCTCTCTATCTTTTTCTGATAACGTGCAGCAACTGCTCTTTTCTCATCCTCATGCTGTTCATCAGGTTTCCACAGAGGTTCCGGGAAAGCGATCTCCCAGGTCACCTGATGATCCCAGAATTCAAGATAGCTTTTCACTGCGTCGTGAAGAATTTTTTTACCGCTGACCACCATATCGCTCTCGACACAAACCATTGAGATGGTGCTGCATGCGTGAGAGTTGGAGCTGCCGAGAAAAACTTCGTCATCAATAATCATCAGCTTATTGTGCATGCGATGATTGATAGCAAACAGCCTCTCCTTGGGATTGTAGCTCTGCACCTTGACGCCAGCAGAGACCAGCAGTCTGCCAGGCGCCTGGACTGCGTAAAGTGATGAGACCAGGCCATCATAAATAAGACGCACATCCACCCTGGAGCCATCCTTGTTGTGCCTCCTGGCGGCTTCCATCAGCTTGGCGGTGATTGCTCTGCCATAGTTCCCGTCCCCCATAATATGCTGTGCAATGTAGACTCTTCTGCTGGCCCTGGAAATCTTGTCCAGTATGGTTGCTCCCAGTTCAGTTTGTTCGACAAAGATAATCTCATGTTTGCCATCCGCGGGGGCAGCTTGTAAAACATGAGAAACAACAGCAATCATGCAAAAGCATAGCAGCGTGAGACAGCGCTTCATGCAGACAGCAGCCTGACCTTTGTCTCAGCCGTTTTTTTATCGATATCGAACTCGACTTCACAGTATTCGGCATATTCATTGTCTGGCGAGGGATCGTCAGCACAGTTGCATCCAGGGATGAGCCCCGTATAGAAGATGCCGGTTTTTACACAAATTGAAGCGTCACCATCTGAAATCCTGAGAATAACAGCAGTGAAGTTTTCCTCGCTGGCATAACTGCTGTGTGACAACCCCTGCTGCAGGGGGAGTAGTGTGCCATCCAGAGATTGGATCTCCTGCTTCAGTATCTCTTCAAAGGCGGAGGTATTCCAGGCGTTTAATGATTTTGATAGTTGCATTTCAATACATTATGCCGTCATTGCGTATAAGCAGTCCCTCACTACTCAGTCCTCAGTCCTCACGACTCAGCACTATCTTTGTCTCACAGCTGTTCGGCACCGCCCATGTAGGGCTGCAGCGCTTCAGGGATGCGGATATTGCCGTCTTTCTGCTGGTAATTCTCCATCACGGCTACCAGGGTGCGTCCGACGGCCAAACCTGAGCCATTGATGGTATGCAGCAGTTCCGGTTTTCTGGTCTCTGGATTGCGCCAGCGCGCCTGCAGGCGGCGCGCCTGGAAATCGCCAAAGTTGGAACAGGAGGAGATTTCGCGATACTTCCCCTGCCCCGGCAACCACACTTCCAGATCATAGGTTTTGGTTGCCGAAAAGCCGAGGTCGCCTGTACACAGGGTGACGACACGGTAAGGCAATCCGAGCTTTTGCAGAATCGCCTCGGCATGGCCGGTGAGCTGCTCCAGCACATCTTCTGAATCCGCAGGACGGACAGCCTGCACCATCTCGATCTTTTCAAACTGGTGCTGGCGGATCATGCCTCGGGTGTCCTGTCCATAGGAGCCAGCTTCACTGCGAAAACAGGGTGTGTGTGCAACATATCGCCGGGGCATATCCTGGTCGTCAACAATCACGTCACGCAAAATATTGGTCAGCGGCACTTCGGCTGTCGGGATCAGGTAGAGAGGGGGCTCGCCATCGACTTTGAAGAGATCCTCTTCAAATTTCGGCAGCTGACCGGTTCCATAAAGGCTCGCGCGGTTCACCAGGTAGGGAACGTAAGTCTCAACATAGCCATGCTGCTGCGTATGCATATCCAGCATGAACTGGGTCAGGGCGCGCTGCATCCTGGCGAGAGGTCCGTTGAGAACAACAAAGCGTGAACCGCTGATTTTCGCTGCCGTGTCGAAATCAGCCCAGCCTTTGGCTGTACCAAGGTCAACATGATCCGTGGCTTCAAAATCGAACTGCGGCGGCTCTCCCCAGCGGCGCTCTTCACGATTCTGCTCTTCACTCTCGCCCTGCGGCACACTTTGATGCGGCAGGTTGGGAACCTCCAGCAGCATCTGCATAAGTTGCTCCTGAATTTTGCCAAGTTTTTCCTGGGCCGCCTTGAGTTGGCCGCCAAGATCAGCCACAGCATCCAGCAGAGGTTTGATATCCTCTCCTGCCGCCTTGGCCTGACCAATCCCTTTTGACTGGGTGTTGCGTTCATTTTGCAGCTGCTGGGTAAGGATCTGCAACTCTTTTCGCTGCTCTTCCAGAGAGTGAACTCCCCGGGTATCGAGCTTGAAACCACGGCGCAAAAGCTGTGTCGCGATCGCATCCAGCTCTGTTCTGAGACGTTTTGGATCTAACATTTGTTATTACTCTTGTGGCAATTCATGATTTTATGCCGGACTTCGGAAGCTCAGCACATCCTATGACAACCATGAACGGAGGTCATCCGGATTTCAAATGGCTTTGGCGATGAGAGTACCCATCCAGGCGGCGAATATGCAGATGATGACTGAAGAAACAATGTTGATGCCTGCCCTTGCAACAGCCCCCTCCTCCAGCAACACCAGGGTCTCGAGGGAGAAGGTGGAGAATGTCGTAAAAGCTCCCAGAAAACCAACCATCAGCAACGCCCGCATCTCGGTCGAGAGCGTCATACGCTCAAGCAGCCACACCGAGAGAAACCCCATTAACAACGAGCCAAGCAGATTGACGGCCAGTGTGCCCCAGGGGAAAGCACGCCCGGTTAG
>DAOUQU010000230.1 GCA_030625445.1 Gammaproteobacteria bacterium | reverse complement strand
ATTTTGGGATCCTGCCGCCTGCTGCACAGCCTGCTTGAGCCTGTTTTGATCGGTTGTTGCATCAAACAGGCCGGTGATGATGGTCTCACTCCACAGCTTCTCTTCACCCGGGGCCGGCTCCAGTTGAGGCTCGTCACCGGCATCCGTGAGGGTTACACAGAGTGCGCCAAGCCCCTCCAGCAGTGTTTCGAGAAAGGGGGCGTTACTCTTGGCGGCAGTGATATGTGTCTGGATCCAGGGCATTTCAAAAAAAGTTGGCAGTCGTCAGTTTGCAGTTGGCAGGAAAAGATAAAGAAAGTTTGCAGTCTTCAGTTGGCAGTAGGCAGCAAGAGGAATTGTTTTACTGCAAACTGACGACTGCCCCAACCGCAAACTTTGTTATAAGCCGAGCTTCTTCTCCAGGTAGTGAATATTGACTCCACCTTTCTGAAAAGCGGAGTCTTTCATGATGTCGGCCTGCAGCGGGATATTGGTTTTGATACCGTCGATGATCATCTCTGACAGTGCAATGCGCATACGCGCAATGGCGGATTCACGGTCTTCACCGTAGGCAATCAGTTTGCCGATCATGGAGTCATAGTAGGGCGGCACGGTGTAGCCATTATAGATGTGGGTCTCGACGCGAATGCCGGGTCCTCCCGGGAAATGCAGATTGGTGATCTGTCCGGGGCTGGGCATAAAGGTGTCGGGATCCTCCGCATTGATACGGCACTCCATGGCGTGCCCCCTGAGCTTGATCTGTTTCTGCTGGTAGGAGAGTTTCTCCCCCGCAGCAATGCGCAGCTGCTCCTTGACGATATCGACGCCGGTTACCATCTCGGTTACAGGGTGTTCCACCTGCACGCGGGTGTTCATCTCGATGAAGTAGAATTCGCCGTTTTCATACAGAAACTCAAAGGTTCCGGCACCGCGGTAACCGATGGTGCGGCAGGCTTCGGCACAGCGCTCACCAATTTTTTTCCGCTGCTTGCCAGTGATTCCGGGGGCAGGGGCCTCCTCGACAACTTTTTGATGACGCCGCTGCATGGAACAGTCGCGTTCACCCAGGTGGATGGCGTTTCCATGGGCATCCGAGAGCACCTGGAACTCCACATGACGGGGATTCTCCAGATACTTCTCCATGTAGACAACATCATTATCAAAAGCGGTTCTGGCTTCGCTCTTGGTCAGTGCAATGGAATTCAGCAGCGAGCCCTCGGAGTGCACCACGCGCATACCGCGGCCGCCACCACCACCGGATGCCTTGATGATGACCGGATAGCCGATCTCCTTTGCCATCTTCAGGGTGCCCTTTTCGTCATTCTCATCGATCGGTCCGTCTGAACCGGGAACACAGGGAACACCGGCCTCTTTCATCGCGTCGATGGCGGTGATCTTGTCACCCATCATGCGGATGGTTTCGGGTTTTGGACCGATAAAAATGAATCCGGAGTCTTCCACGCGTTCGGCAAAATCGGCATTTTCAGACAGAAAGCCATAGCCGGGATGAATCGCCACCGTATCTGTGACTTCGGCCGCACTGATGATGTTGGGGATTTGCAGGTAACTGACGGCAGAAGCGGCGGGGCCGATGCAGACAGATTCATCCGCCAGCAGTACATGTTTGAGAGTGCGATCTGCTTCGGAATGAACCGCAACGGTGTGAATTCCCATTTCACGACAGGCGCGCAGGATGCGTAGAGCGATCTCTCCACGGTTTGCAATAAGTACTTTGCTTAACATGCGATCCCCCGGTTATTCGATGACAAACATGGGTTCGTTGTATTCGACAGGCTGGCCGTTCTCGACGAGAATCTTTTTCACTGTGCCCGAGGTGTCTGCCTCGATCTGATTGAGAATTTTCATCGCCTCGATGATGCACAGGGTGTCGCCTTCAGTCACGGACTGGCCGACCTCGACAAATGCGGAGGATTCAGGCGATGCCGAGCGATAGAAGGTGCCCACCATTGGCGAGTTGACTGTATGGCCGGTGTGCGCAGGCTCTTCCTCTGCTGCCGCCGGAGCGGCAGGGGGCTCTGCGGCTGCGGTTGGTGCAACTGCAGCAGCGCCGGTAGAAGGCGCCGCCATCTGCAAAATCTGCGGTGCAGCCATGACGGGCGGTGGTGCTGATCCGATGCGGCTGATGCGAATAGAGTCTTCACCTTCATTGATTTCGATTTCAGCCACATCAGCGGCCTCGACGAGTTCGATCAGTTTTTTGATTTTTCGAATATCCACAGATTGTCCCTCTAGAGATGAGTCAGTGCGGCAGTCAGGGCAAGATCATAGCCCTGACTGCCAAGACCGGCGATAACGCCAACGGCAATATCAGATAAATGGGAGTGGTGACGAAACGCTTCCCGCTGGTAGACATTGGAGAGATGCACCTCGATAAAGGGGATCTCTACAGCGAGCAGGGCGTCACGCAAAGCGATACTGGTATGGGTAAAGGCGGCGGGATTGATGATGATAAAGGCGGTGTCGTCATCCATGGCCGCATGAATGCGTTCGATGAGCAGATGTTCAGCGTTATATTGCGAGAGTTCGAGGATTTTCCCCGCCTGTTGTGCCTGTTTTTGCAGACGTTTCTCGATATCGTCCAGTGTCTCACTGCCATAGATCCCAGGTTCTCTTCGACCGAGAAGATTAAGATTAGGTCCGTTAAGAACGAGAATCCGAGCCATTGCAGTTGTGTCCGCCGAAATAAATGAGATAACTCAAAGATAAGCGAAGTGTGTCTAATTTGCGCGCAGATGTCCAGTTTTTCATGCTATTTTTCATTAAATTGCAGAAACATGCCTCGATAAAGAAAGTTTGCAGTCATCAGTTGGCAGTTTGCAGCGAGAGAAAAAAGAGAGTTTGCAGTCATCAGTTGGCAGTATGCAGCAACAGAAGAAAGAGTTTGGCTCTTGTTCTCACGCAGAAGCATGGTAACGGGGAGTGCTTTTCCTGCAAACTGACGACTGCAAACTGCAAACTGACGACTGCCAACTTTCCCCATTCTCTGGTATGCTGGAAGCAGTTTCACTGACGACATCAACTCAACATTGAAGGCACTCATCAAGGCGTTCTACGAGAGTACCCGGGATTTGCTTCCGATCGTTGTGGTGATTGCCTTTTTTCAACTGCTGGTGCTGCAGCAGCCTTTCCCCGGTTTACTGAAATTGCTCGGCGGCCTGCTGATGGTGGTGCTGGGTCTGACATTGTTTGTCCACGGCCTGCGCACAGGCCTGTTCCCGATCGGCGAGAATATG
>DAOUQU010000447.1 GCA_030625445.1 Gammaproteobacteria bacterium | reverse complement strand
CCATATTCTTTAATTGCCTCGCATGGATCGCTGCTCGAATCGACATCCACGTTCCACACTGCAACCAGCTCCTTCAGCGCATTCTCTCTGGAAGTCTCTTCGCTATGATCATAAATCCACTCATCAAGAACGATGGTCTGCTTGTTGCTCGCTTCTGCGCTCTTCTCCCCAGAGTCTATCCCCTTGTCGGCAATAGCCTGCCCGACACTCTCCTTTTCAGGCTCCACCCCCTGGTCGGTAATGCTCTGTCCGGCACCCTCCTTGTCAGGCGCTACCTCCTGATCTGTGATGAGCTGCGCGGCATGATCTACTTGTGGATGAAGAACACCCTCCCCGGTTCCCGGCATCGATAACGGCTCTGTCGACGGGGTGTCAGCAGCCACTTGCACCGGCAGGGGTTCAGGCTCTCTCTCTACAGGTATCAACTCCCCGGCTTGCGGAGCTTCCGAATCAGTAAAATGTGATGTTGTCTGATCTGCAGCCTCCTCCAAGAGATAGGGAGTGCTGACGCCATTGCTGATCAAAACCGGCGTATCATCCGCCGTTGCCTGTTGCACAACTGGCTGCTCAACAACAGCTGTAGCTACAGCCGGAATCTGACTGCTTCTCTCCTGCCCGGAAGTCATCGGCTGCTGCAGCGTGGGATCGCTTACTACGGGTGCGGATTGCCGCCAGAGATAGAAGATTGCGGCAACGGCCAGAATAACCACCCCGGCAGTGACACCCCATAGCCAGCCAAACGAACCATCATTTCTACTCGCCAGCACCTGTTTAGACGCCTCCCGCACCATTTTTTTATCAACCTGGCGCATCTCCCCGGCATAGGCGGCCAACAATGCCTTGTCAGCCAGCTCATTGACCAAACGCGGGACACCACCGGAAGCAGTGTAAATCGCACGTACTGCCGAGTCTGAAAATATCGATTTCTGGGCGCCGGCAATGGTCAATCGATGTATCAGGTAGTTGCGGACCTCCTCGAGACCAAGGGGCTCAAGATGAAAAACATCTGTAATGCGCTGCGCCAGCTGACGCATGTCAGTCCGCGCCAAAGTCTCCCGCAGCTCGGGCTGACCAATCAAGATAATCTGCAATAGCTTTTCCCGTGTCGTTTCAAGGTTGGTTAGCAGACGAACCTGCTCCAGCACCTCGACCGACAGCGACTGCGCCTCATCGATCACCAGAATGGTTCTGCGGCCATCGAGATAGGCTTCAAGCAGATGCTTGTTGAGTGCATCGATCAAAAGTTTCAGGCTTGCCTTGTCAGCATCATAGGAGATCTTCAGCTCGTCACAGACCGTCGCAACAAACTGCAGTGGTGAGAGCATCGGGTTAAACACCAGCGCCAGATCGATATTGTCCGGCA
>DAOUQU010000340.1 GCA_030625445.1 Gammaproteobacteria bacterium | reverse complement strand
CGTAGTTGTCGTTGTTTGCAACTATCATTTTACGACTGGTTTTACGAGGTACTCGTCCCTCGACATGCATCTGAAGTTTTGTAACCCGCGTCGAAGCCAGGTCGTCCCCTTCATCTGTTCCTGAATATTGATATGGAGGTTCTCCTGTCAGTATTCAAGAGGTTGGACAGTTTATACCTTTGATGGTTCGGGGGCAAATGATAAATGATCGTCGATATCTCGTTCCCACCATCCTCTGTGGGAACGCGTAGGTAGTTGCATTCGGGGCTGGTCTGCATTACCACGCTGGAGCGTGGGAACGAGGATGAATTTTTTCGATTTGCCCCTCACCCCAGCCCTCTCCCTAAGGGAGAGGGGAACATGCGGGGTGAGAGAGGGGGGCTTAACGTTCTTTCATGGCGCGCTGCTGGTCGCGTTTCCAGTCGCGCTCTTTCAGGGATGCGCGCTTGTCATGCAGCTTCTTGCCTTTGGCGACGCCGATTTCGAGTTTTGCCTTGCCTTTTTTCCAGTACATGGCGGTAGCGACCAGGGTGTAGCCTTTGCGTTCGATGAGGCCGATGAGTTTGTTTAGTTCATGGCGGTGCAGCAGCAGTTTGCGTGTGCGTCTCGGTTCCGGGTGGACGTGGGTGGAAGCGCTTAGCAGCGGGTTGATGGTGCTGCCAAAAATGAAGGCTTCGCCGTTTTTGACGGTGACATAGCTCTCCTTGATGTTGAGGTGACCGGCGCGCAACGCCTTGACTTCCCAGCCCTGCAGTACGATGCCGGCTTCGTAGCGCTCTTCGATAAAATAATCATGTCCCGCCTTTTTATTCAGCGCGATGGTGCTGCCGGTGGATCGCTTCTTCTTTTTTGTTCTCTTTGCCATGGGCGAGAATTCTACATGAAGTGTAGCAATTAGTGTAAATCATGCGGCGGAGTGTGTAGGAGTAATTCTGCATATGTTGATGGGATGGGGGTTCGGGGGAAGGGTGCCCCGGATGTGCATTGTAATTCATAGATAACCCTTCCCCCGTAGAACAACTTGCAGGAAAACTCTGGTCGAGGCGCGTAGCGGCTTGATCAGAGTTTTCCTTGCACTGTGTGAAATAACACTGGATAATTCATCGTTTAGCACTCATCTCTATAGTGTGCTAACGGATATTTTTGAATTGGAGTTATGGCTAACACTTCTGTCGATTATGCGGTAAATGAGCGTGCGCAGTACTTTTTAAAGGTACTGATCGAGCACTATATTCGTGATGGTCAGCCGGTTGGGTCACGCACCCTGGCGCGTGACAGCGGCATGAATCTCAGTCCTGCGACCATCCGTAATGTGATGTCGGATCTGGAAGAGGCGGGTTTGATTACATCGCCGCATACCTCTGCCGGGCGGGTGCCGACGGTTTCCGGGTATCGCTTTTTTGTTGATTTTCTGGTGTCGCTGAGGCCGCTCGAAAAGAGTGAGGTGCAGCAGATGCAGCAGCAGATTGCTGTCGGCGCCGATGGCAAGGCGCTGGCTGCGAGGACCTCAGCGGCGCTCTCTGATTTAACTCACATGGCGGGTCTGGTGATGATTCCGCGTCGCGAGCAGATTCTGTTTCGCCAGATTGAGTTTGTGCCGCTCTCCGGCAGCCGCATCCTGGTGATCCTGGTGACCAGCGACGGCGAGGTGCAGAACCGGGTCATTGAATCTGCTAAGCGCTTTAGTGAGTCACAGCTCACACAGGCGCAGAACTTCCTCACGGCAAATTACGGCGGCCAGGATCTTGAGAGTATGCGCGCCGGTTTGCTCAAGGAGATGCAGTCGACCAGGAAGCAGATGGACGAGGTGATGACCCAGGCAATCGAGCTGGCGGGTCTGGTATTGAATAACAGTGACGACTCGGATGGAGATTATGTGCTCTCGGGCCAAACCAATCTGATGGGATTTCATGATCTCTCGGATATGACGATGTTGAAGCATCTGTTTGATTCATTTGCCGAGAAGCGTCAGATCCTGCATCTGCTGGATCACTGCATGGATGCCGAAGGGGTACAGATCTTCATTGGTGAAGAGTCTGACTATGAACCCTTCGATAACTGTACCCTGGTGACTGCCCCCTATGAGACCGACGGCAGCGTTGCCGGCGTGCTGGGCGTTGTCGGACCGACGCGTATGGATTACAACAAGGTGATCCCGATCGTGGATGTCACGGCAAAATT
>DAOUQU010000386.1 GCA_030625445.1 Gammaproteobacteria bacterium | reverse complement strand
AAAAAGAGGTGCTCCGTTTCGGCGAGTTCACTCTCAAATCCGGACGACTGAGCCCCTATTTTTTCAATACCGGCCTGTTTAATACAGGCGGCAGCCTGGCTCAACTTGGCCGCTACTATGCCCGAACAATTGTCGACAGCGGCATTGAATTCGATGTTCTCTACGGGCCGGCATACAAGGGAATCCCGCTGGCAGCCGTCACCAGCGCAGCTCTGTATGACGAACATCAACGCGATGTTGCCTATGCCTTCAACCGCAAAGAGGCCAAGGATCATGGCGAAGGCGGCGTCATTGTCGGACACCCTCTGCAGGGAAGAGTGCTGATCATCGACGATGTCATCTCCGCGGGAACCTCTGTGCGGGAATCTGTCGACATCATTCGCCAGGAGAATGCAGAGCCGGCAGGAGTCGTTATTGCGCTGGACAGGCAGGAGCGTGGCCAGGGAGATAAATCCGCCGTTCAGGAGGTGGAGCAGGATCTCGGCTTCCCTGTTGCAGCCATTGCCCGGCTGCAAGATCTGATTCAGTTTATCGAAGAGTCGGAGCAATTCAGGGAGTGGCTCACGCCGATCAGCAATTATCGCCGTCAGTATGGTATCTGAGATGGCTGACCAGCAGCACTCCGCAATTTTATTGATTCACTGCCCGGATCAACGCGGCATCGTGCATCATGTGACTGATTTCATCTTTCGAAACAACGGCAACATACTGCGTCTGGACCAACATGTCGATGTCGAGCAGCAACTCTTTTTTATGCGTGTCGAGTGGTCGCTGGATCAATTCAGTATCCCTGCCGCGCAGATTGAAGAGCGCTTTGCAGCAGAGGTTGGAGCACAATTCAACATCACCTCCCAGCTGCACCAGTCAGCAGATATGCAGCGCATGGCGCTGTTCGTGTCGCAGCTGCCACACTGTTTTTACGATATTCTCGCCCGCTATGAATCCGCAGAGTGGCGTGTAGAGATCCCGCTGATCGTCAGCAATCATGAAGCTCTGCGGCCGGCAGCGGAACGTCTTGGCATCGATTTTCATTACCTGCCGATAACGGCAGAAAATAAACAGCAGCAGGAGCAGTTGCAGCTGGAACTGCTGCAGCGCTACCGGATCGACTTTGTGGTGCTTGCACGCTATATGCAGATTCTCAGTGAAGAGTTTGTCAGCTGCTACCCGCAGCGCGTAATCAATATTCACCACTCCTTTCTACCCGCGTTTCCAGGCGGACGCCCCTATCACTCCGCCCATCAGCGCGGCGTGAAGATCATCGGTGCAACCAGCCACTATGTCACAGCAGAGCTCGATGCCGGACCAATCATCGAACAGGATGTCGTGAGGGTTACCCACGCACACACGGTCACCGACCTGGTACGAAAAGGGCGTGACCTGGAGAAAATAGTACTCGCGCGCGCCGTATGGCAGCACCTCAACCACAACATTCTTACCTGCGGAAATCGCACAGTGGTGTTCGAATGAAAGAGCAGATCACTGAACTGCAGATGATGCAGATGGATCATGAGCGCAGCATTGAAAGTCTCAGTGAACAGCTGCACTCACAGCAGTCACGCATCGAGCAGATGGAGAAGCAGCTGATAGCGCTGATCGATCACATCAGGTCGTTGCAGGAATTTCTGCCGGCCACGGAGACCGGCAACATCCCACCGCCGCACTATTAAAGTAAAGCAGTGTCGAAAGCTTGAGAGTCGCTAAGAATATTTAACCACAGATGAACACGGATGCACACAGATTGCATTACAGTTTTCTCATCTGTGTTTTTTTAATCCGTGTTCATCTGTGTGCATCTGTGGAAAAAAACAGTCAGAACAC
>DAOUQU010000170.1 GCA_030625445.1 Gammaproteobacteria bacterium | reverse complement strand
CAGACGATGGTTTGATCTTCTGCGGTCGCCAGCCTGGGGGTTGCGAGGTGATCGTTGTGGATGGTGACAATGGAGCCGTCGGCCTCGATCTGGGCGATCAGCTCCTTGATAGCGCCATCGCCAAGATAGATGTACTCCCGGATGATGCTGCCATCGCTGCTGTATTCACCAAGCAGTTCACCGCCCTGACCATAGACGTAGCGAATATCAGCGACCTGCGCACCGGCAAGCTCTTTTCTAACCCGCTCTCCCAGGAAATTGTAGCTGTAGCTGGCCTGGATTTGTGACTCAGTGCTGCTCAGTTGCGCCAGGCGGTTCATGGCATTGTATTGATATTGGCGGCTGCCATCGTCGAGCCTGTTGCCGGCAGCATCACGCTGGATCACAGTTGTCTCAACCTGGTTGAGACGGTTGCTGCCGGCGTCGTAGCTGTAGCTATCGCTGGAACCACTCTTCTGCCGAGTCAGACGATTGCCCGCCTGATCATAGCTGAACGCCTGGCTGTCAATGCCATCCTGCGCGAGGTGTCCAAGGTGATCGTAGAGAAAACTGCTGGTCTCACTGACGTCATCTCGAGTCCAGCTTTGGCTGGTGATCTGGCCCTGCCGGTCCAGCACGAGCTGCAGACTGTTTTTACTGCCGCCATAGCGCTTGTCGAGCAGGCGGCCAGAGCTGTCATAGAGAAGCTCCGTGGTGATGCCATTAGCTTGCCGGTAGCTCGCCATGTTGAGGCCGCTCCAGCTGATACTGCCAAGTAGTGTGGTTGTCTTGTCAGCGTCGTTGCGTTCAATACCGCTAAGCCTGCCCGCGCTGTCATGGCTGTAGCTGACTTGCGCACCTGAGGGGTAATCGATGCCGGTGAGTTCACCCGCATCGTTGTACCTGTAGCTGACATCAAAGGAGCGATCCGCAACGGTGGTGCTGCTCTGCAACAGCAGGCCACGGTCATCGTACTGATAGCGGCTGCTGCCGGACCCATCGATCACCGAGGTAAGGCGGCCCATACCGAGTGCGCCTTCGTCATAGCGCAATGTGGTATCGAGACCTTCACCTGCATAATCGATCCCGATGAGACGACTCAAAGCATCGTAACTGTAGCTGGTGTGCAGGCCATTGGCATCAACCTGACTGACCAGGTTGCCTGCAGGGTCGTACTCATAGCCACTGGAGCCGCTGTCCGGGCTGAGTGACTGCGTCAGTTCGCCCCATGTTGAATAGTTGAATTGTGTTGCACCGCCATTTGCATCGGTGACCTGTGTGAGACGGTCAAAGAGATCATGGGAAAACATGGTGACGCCATTCAGTCCGTCGCGGATCTGCTTCAGGCGCCCTTCACTATCATAAAAATAGTTGAAGGTAGAGCTGGTCGTACCGGTGGTATTGCCGAACTGGCCGTAAAGCGTGGTCTGCAGCAGATCATTGAGGCCGTTGTATTGATGCTGTGCAGCCACCTCGGCAGCAGTCGCCAGGTAGCTCTGCTCAGGCAGGCCGGTGAAGGGGTCATGACGGCCGATGCTGCTGCCGACCGATGTGCCGTCTACCCGGGAGTAGCGGCTCGTTACCTCGGTGTAGGCGGAAGCATAAACATAGCTGAAACCAAGAGTGTCGCCGGAGGGGTAGGTGATTTGAGTCGGCTGGTCGTGATCATTGTATGCCAGGGTGATCACCCGTCCCAGCGCATCGGTGATCTTGCTGATCCGGCTCTGTGACGTATATTCAATGGATGTGCTGCGTCCATTTCGAGTGATTAACAGCGGGCGGTTGCGACTGTCGAAACGCATCTCCGTGGTCACGCCATTGGCATCGGTCGCAGCAAGCAGCTGGCCTGCCGTGTTGTAACTGTAGCCAAGGATCTGGCCCAGAGGCCGCTCCACCCTGCTTACCAGACCCTGGGCATTGTAGAAAAACCTGTGTCGATCCTGTGTTCCCGGTTGCGGGCCATCGACTGAAGCCAGCCTGCCCAGCACCGGATTGCCCTGGCTGTCGCTGCTGCTTGCATGGTAGCCATAGCTCCAGGTGTGGCTCTCTCCACTTGCCGGGGCGAGCAGGGTTTTGCTGAGCATGCGCCGCTCGGCATCATAGGTGAAACGGGTTTCACGCAGCCCGTACTCATCGATCAGCGCAACGCGATTGCTATTGTCGACATAGCTGATCGTGGTGGCACGTTCGCTGCCGGAGCCCGCCATCTGTGTAATCCGGGTTGTGCGTCCGGCACTGTTGTACTCAAACCTTGTGGTATTGCCGCGCTCGTCACGCCTCTCTATCAGCTTGCCGCGGCTGTCGAAGGCTCTCTGCAGTGTCGTTCCCCTGGTGGTGCTGCTCTGCTGCAGGATCCAGTAGCTGTTCGCGTCGGCGATGTAGATTTGGGATTCGATGATAGCGTTGGAGTCCACCTGCCTGCTATTCTTGACGACGCGCACCGCCGGGGTGCCATTGTAGGTGGTTTGTGCATAGCTGTAGTCATGGCGATGGCCGTCTCTGTGCGTGTAACTGGTGACGCGCATCGCCTTTTTGTTGTAAAGCGTGCTGCGGCTCCAGGTGACGCTCAGCACCTGCTCATCGAGGTTGTCATGTACGCTGCTCAGCAGGTGCTGTTTGTAGCCTTTGTTGTCGACAAGGTGGTAGCCATAATCCCTGCTATTGCTGTCGGGATCGACTACCTGCAGCAGATTGCCGTAGTCGTCATAGATGTAGCTCCAGAGGCGGTCGGCCTGGTCGCTGACCTGCTCGACAAAGCCGCGCTCGTTATAGACAAAATTCAGTGCGAATCCATAACTGTCATGCTGGCGCACCAGACGGCCCTGCTCATCGTAGTCGTAGTAGACGCTCGAACCGTTCTGATCCGAGTAGCTCTCCAGCAACTCTCCGCTGTCGTTGTAGATAGCAAAACTCAGGCTCTCTTCGAACACCTGTTTGAAGCTGCCGTCAGGCTGTTTCTCAAACGTGAAAAACAGCACTTGTGGCGGCGTACAGGCAGTTTCACTCTCCAGCAGCTTGTAACGCCGTCCGTATGAAGACATCCATACAGGCATTGACTCGAATTCAGTGGCGGTTGTTGCAGACCCATCGGCACTGCCCTCCGCAATTGCTTTATAGGTGCGGGCTATATTGGACTCCTGCGCAGTGAACCAGCCTCGGCCGAACATGCCTGCACGAAAGTCAAACGAGTTGTAGGTGCGCTTCAATCCAATCCGGGTTGCCCCCGGGAAGCGGATATCGGTGTCACTCCAGACAAGGGATCCCCTGGCCGTGTAGACCGGCGAGCCGGTGTTGCAATCATTGGGGGGACCGCACTCGCCGTTTTGACAATCTTCTTCAGGCTCAGGACCGGGACCCGTGATGTCCTCCCTCCAGCCATTCCATGGGGCGTCATAGGCCTTCGCCTGGATACCCGAAAAGAGCGCTGCAAGCACAATAGCTGCAACGAGGCTTTGCCTGATGGTCTGTTTCATGTTCTCACTCCTTGAGTAAAACCGAGCCGTAATTTCTTAAAAATGCTGTCTGTTGTTTGAGTCCACGTAGGGAGACATGTCATTTCGACCAAAGGGAGAAATGACAATTGTTGAGTCGTTACCCTGCCCCAGGCTGGATCAACTGATCAAACTGCAGTTGCAGCTGCATGATCTCATCCTCGAGCGTATTGATTTGATCCACCTGATCAGGATGCTCCTGCAGCCAGGCATCCATGGCTTCCTGATGCGTTGCTTCATAGGAGTAGAGCTGTTTCAGGGTCAAGCCATAGCTTGAAACAATCTCGTTCGTTGCGGAAAAACTCTGCTCGGCAATGAGCTCATACTGTTGCGTGTCGGTGAGCTCCATGCTGCCCAGCTTGTGGAGCGCGTCATCCAGCTGCCAGACTTCAGTCTGCAGCTGTGCGACCCTTGCATTCACTGCATTGACCAGGGCTGCATCTTCAGCCGCCGGCGTCATGCCTGACAGCAGTAACAGTGGAAATATTAAAATCCTTTTCATGTTGATTCTCCTAATATTGCAATCGAAGCGTGCGGTAGAGAAACAGGCTGCGGCTTCCCTCTTCATCCACGGAGCGCACACCGATGCGATAGTCGCCAGGCGCCAGGAATTGATCGTCGTTGTTCCTGCCATCCCAGCTCAGGTTGTTGATGCCTGCCGGCAAATCCGCATAGAGACGTGACGCCACATTGCTCCCTGTTTGCATATCCGCGACCACCATCTCGACGCTGCTGTGCTTGCTTAAGGTGATATCGATGCCGATGGACTC
>DAOUQU010000141.1 GCA_030625445.1 Gammaproteobacteria bacterium | reverse complement strand
CTCTCGTTCTCAATTCCGATCGAGGTGGCAATGAATGTCGCTGATCAGCTGCGCACCAAGGGAAAGGTAACGCGGGGCTGGCTGGGCGTGCTGATCCAGGATGTGACCCGCTCACTGGCCGAGTCCTTTGGTATGGAACAGCCGCATGGCGCCCTGGTCGCACAGGTCATCGAGGATAGCCCGGCGCAAAAAGCGGGGGTTCAGGTAGGTGATATCATCGTCAGCTATAACGATCAGGTGGTAAAACGCTCATCCAGTCTACCGCCGATGGTTGGTTCAAGCTCTGTCGATATACTGGCAAAAGTGGTGGTGCTGCGTCACGGTGAGAAGATGACTCTCTCTGTCAATATTGGTGAGTTGCCGGATGATCAGCTCGCCTCGTCCCCGGTGGCGCCTGGCAACGCAAAGGATGGCGCCGAAGGTGAATTGCTTGGTCTTGCGGTCAAGGAGCTGAATGTGGAGGAGCGCAAAAAACTGGGTGTTGCTGACGGCGGAGTCATTGTCAGCAAAGTCACTGGAAGCGCTGCCCGCGAAGCCGGTATTCAGGTTGGCCAGGCCATCGTGATGCTGCAGAATCATAAAATTGAAAATGTTAAGGATTTCAGGGTGCAGGTGAAAAAGTTGCAGCGCGGAAAACCGGCTGCTCTGCTGATGCAGGAGAAGGATGGCTCCCGCTGGGTGACGCTGGCGATTCCTGAATGATGAAGTTTGCAGCGCTAAAAGAAAGTTTGCAGTCGTCAGTATGCAGTTTGCAGTAAAACCAGAAAAGAAAGTTGGCAGTATGCAGTTTGCAGATGGCAATGACTCGATTAGATTTCTGCCAACTGCCAACTGCCAACTGCCAGTTCAGGCAGAACCCTCAATGTCATCGACATCCAGCTGTCCAGTCATGCGACGGCGAATGTGTGACCATGACATGCCTGTGGCGAGGATGGCGGAGAGCACAAGGAGGGCCACATACTGCATGGCTGTGACGTTGTCCAGTGACAACCACTTATAATAGATCAGCGCCCACACAATGACGCCGAAGAAGGCCATTGCAAGCACGGTCCCGGCGGCTCCGAGTGAACGCAAGGTTGCTCGGAGAAAGATGATCCAGCCGATCAATAGCAAGATCCCGGCCAGTATGATGATGGGATCGACTGCGAAATTTGAGTTGACGAGCCAGTGATACCAGGAGTAGCCACTGGGGTTGTAGGTTGCAAACACCAGGGCAATGGCGAGGATCAGGCGAATCAGGAAATTTCCGATATTAAAGGATTTTACTGCCATGTGAATCATTCCTTTGAGGAGTGTGCAGGTATTTTACTAAACGCCCGCTTGCCGGGCAATAGTCAGGGGGGGCTGACCTCACGCTGGGAGAGCCGCCACTGCTGGTAATCCGGTTGTGTCAGATATGCGCGTTTGTTGATGTAGTCCAGCACTCCCCAGGCGCGGTAAAATTTCACGATCGAATCGATGCGCATGATCTCTTTTCCATTGTCGTCGAAAAAAATCAGCGTCGGGGTGTGGAATATCCCCAGTTTGTCAGCCCATGCGATGGCTGTCATTTTCTCGCCATCCGGTATGGTGACTTCGGTATCAGAGGCGATATTGAGCTGCACGGCCTCCATCTGTTCGAGTTCACCGATGATGTGTTCATCATTAAAAGGCCCGGTGTGCAACAGGTCGCAGGCGTGGCAGTTACCGCGTTCAAAGAAGACGACCAGTGGCTTGTCGCCTCTCTTCGTGGAACGATCCAGATTGAAGGGTGGCGGGGTAAAAAAATCCCTCTCGTTCAGTCCGCCTTCCTGAAAGAAGAGACCGGGTTCGGCGCGCGCCAGATAGTCACGGAATTTCTCTTTCTCATAAAATTTCTCCACCACATATTTCAGCGCCGCTCTGAACTTATAGGGCGGGTGGAAGCCGCGCAGGCGATAGACTTTTTTGCCTTTTGCATCGTAGAAAATCAGTGATGGCGTAAAGTTGGTGCCGTACTTTACCGAGAGTTCGCGTTCACTGTAGGCTTTTCCATCGGTGTCGGTAATCTCATCGATGCCCCAGATATCAATGGCGATGACATCAAAATTCTCAAGGATATATTTTTCGATATCTGGTGTCGCAAGGCTGGTTTTGATGAATTGTTCACAGTAGCTGCAGCGTTTCTGTCCGAAATAGACGAATATTCCCTGTTTGCCGTTTTCCACGGCCTCTTTCAGATCGTCACGCAGATCACCGGAGGAGAGCTTGAACCAGTCAGGATAGAGCAGCTCCTCTTCGAGCATGCTGTCCTCGAAATCAAAAGCTGAGTCAAGATCGTCATCGTTATCGGCTGAGCCGGTTAGCGGCACGCAGAGCAGTACGGTTAGCAGTACCAGGTAATGCACAACAGATCTCATCTCTGCTTCCTCCTATTGTTGGATAGATATTTTTTTAACCACGGAACACACGGAATTTTTTATTGTATTGTCACTATTCAGCATCTAGTCAAATGAGTTAATAAGTCGCTGTTATCGGGTATATCTAAAGGAAACGTTGGAGGCATGGATGTCGACACGAGCCTACAGGGACGTATTCACGGCGTTTTCCGGTAGATATGGCTGATAGCAGTGACGCTCCCTCATGTACTGAATAATTACATCTTATTTTCAGTATATTCCGCGTGTTCCGTGGTTCAGCAATAAGCATAGCACAGGCCCATTGATGAGGGTCAGCGCGTAATCTTCTCGATCCGGTCCATCGCACTCTCGAGAATCTCCATGCTGGTGGCGATGGAGATGCGTATATGCCCGCCAAGTCCGAATGCGCCGCCGGGGACAAGCGCTACGCCGGCTTTCTCGATCAGGTATTCGCCCAGTTCCATGTCATCTGCGATGCCATCGAGTCGGTCGATCAGTTGCTGCACGTTGGGGAAGAGATAGAAGGTGCCATCACTCTGCAGGCACTCGATGCCGTCCATCCGGTTCAGCCGCTCGACGACATAATCATGGCGCTGTTTGAAATGCACCACCATCTCACCGATGCACTCCTGGGGGCCGTTCAGTGCTGCGACTGCCGCCGCCTGCGAGATCGAGCAGGGGTTGGAGGTGCTTTGTGACTGCACCTTTTTCATCGCCTTGATGATGTGAGCCGGCCCGCCGGCATAGCCGATGCGCCAGCCTGTCATAGCATACGCCTTGGAGACGCCATTGAGAACCAGGGTCTGCTCCATCAGCTGCGGGCAGGCCATGACGATGTTCGAAAATCTGTTCCCCTCCCACAGGATGTGCTCATACATATCATCCGTGGCGACGATGATGTTAGGGTGTTCCAGCAGTACCTCGCCCAGCGCAGCCAGTTCATCGTGGCTGTAGCACATGCCGGTTGGATTCGAGGGGCTGTTGATGACAACGATACGTGTCTTGTCAGTGATTGCGCCTCTCAGCTGATCGGCATTCATCTTGAACTGCTGATCTGCGCCCGCACGAATGTAGACAGGGATACCGCCGGCGAGAATGGCCATATCCGGATAGGAGACCCAGTAGGGGGCAGGGATTATGACTTCATCACCGGGGTCCAGCGTTGCCTGGGCCATGTTGTAAAAACTCTGTTTGCCCCCGGAGGAGACCAGGATTTGATCGGCGGCATAATCGAGCCCGTTATCACGCTTGAACTTGTCGATAACAGCCTGTTTCAGTTCGGGGGTGCCGTCGACCGCCGTGTATCGGGTCTTGCCGTCATGAATTGCCTGAATGCCTGCTTCACTGATGTGATCCGGGGTATTGAAATCAGGTTCGCCAACTCCGAGACCGATGATATCCTTGCCGGCGGCGCGCATCTCTGAAGCGCGTGCGGAGATGGCGAGTGTAGGTGATGGTTTGACAGCCTGAACGCGTTGTGACAGCTTGATACTCATTTAAAATGTTCCTGTGAAAGTTTGCAGCTAAAAGAAAGTTTGCAGTCGTCAGTATGCAGTCGTCAGCAAAACAATAAAATTTGCAGTCACTAGTGCAACGATGCATAAATAACTACCAATAGAGCCAAGACAGAAATATGTCATCCTGGCGGAGGCCGGGATCCATGGAATCAACCATTTACAGGTTAACCGACATGGATTCCAGCTAAAAACATGCCGGAATGACGGGGTTGTTCTTGGCGTTCTTTGCGTCTTTGCGAGAGTCATGGTCGGTTTTTTTCTTTTTACTGCAAACTGATGACTACAAACTGTAAACTATTTTTTGCAATAATAGCCAATTCTCTCCCCTGGGCGAAGCCTTATGTCAAAGGAATTTCAACTTGAGTCAAAATATTCGCCTGCAGGTGATCAGCCTCAGGCAATTGCGCGGCTGGTTGAGGGGCTCAATGACGGCGAGGCGGGCATGACGCTGCTGGGAGTCACTGGTTCGGGAAAAACCTTTACCATCGCCAATGTGATTCAGCAGATGCAGCGGCCGACGCTGATCCTGGTGCATAACAAGACTCTGGCTGCGCAGTTGTACGGTGAGATGAGGGAGTTTTTCCCGCACAATGCTGTGGAGTATTTCGTCTCCTACTACGACTACTATCAGCCGGAAGCCTATGTTCCGGCATCTGATACCTTCATCGAGAAGGATGCCTCGGTCAATGAGCATATCGAGCGGATGCGTCTCTCGGCGACCAAGGCGCTGCTGGAGCGCCACGATGTCGTTATCGTCGCCACGGTTTCGGCCATCTATGGACTGGGCGATCCGGTTGCCTACCTGGGAATGATGCTGCACCTGTCACGCGGCGAACTGATGGATCAACGCGCCATATTGCACCGCCTGGCGGAACTGCAATACAAACGCAATGACGTGGTGCTGGAGCGGGGAACTTTCCGCGTGCGCGGAGATGTCATCGATATCTATCCTGCAGAATCGGATGACGAGGCGGTGCGCATCGAGATGTTTGACGAGGAGATCGAGAAGCTCAGCCTGTTCGACCCGCTGACTGGTGAGATACTGCGGACAGTGCCGCGATACTCGGTCTATCCGAAAACCCACTATGC
>DAOUQU010000304.1 GCA_030625445.1 Gammaproteobacteria bacterium | reverse complement strand
CACTCCGGCTCTTCTGTTTTTACTGCATGGTTCAATCAAAATACTCTGATGAGATTAAAACCGGGTAGTAAAGCTGAAATAGCCTTTGATGGGATACCCGGGGTGATTTTTACTGGCGAAGTGATAAAATTTGTCCCTGTTTTGGCTGAAGGTGAACTGCAAGCGACAGGTAATCTCTATGGTATGGGTTCAAACGTTAAAGCGGGTAGAATTCCGGTAATGATTAAAATTACCGATCCAAGATTTTCAGGTTATGCAGATGCTATTCCCGGTGGCGCCTATGCACAAACAGCGATCTATTCAGAACATGGCCGCCAGGTTGTTTTTCTCAGGCAAATTCTGTTGCGTATGTCATCCTGGTTGAATTATCTCTTTCCATCGCGTGCTTAGTGGTTAAACATATCAACGGAACAACTGATGAATCTGATCGTGTGAGTCGGCTGCTTCAATCTCCGGGTCGATCGATGAAAAATAATGTTAGGACCATGCCAATGAAAACTTTTTTCTCTTTCCTGTTGCTGTTGTGCGCTACAGTTTCGCCGCTCTCTGCAAGTGACTTGAACAGCATCTACCAGCTGGCGCGCACCAATGATGCACAAATACTGGGCTCGGAAGCTTCTCTGGAAGCCGCTCGCGAAGCAAAACCGATCGCGCGTTCCGGTTTGTTGCCGGAAATTTTTGTCTCAGGCGCGGGGACAGGCATCACCAGTCGGCAGCAGGACAGCTGGAACAGAACCGAAGCCGCAGTTGATCTGTCACAGCCTCTCTATGACAGGGGAGCTTACATGGGATACAAACAGGCGGATCATGTCGTTGATCAGGCAGAGGCGCTTTATCACGGCGATGAGCAGACTCTGATCATGCGCGTATCCGAAGCTTATTTCGGCGTACTCGCTTCAGGAGATGATGTGACCTTCAGCAAAGCTGAAACACGCGCCATTCTCAAGCAGCTGGATCAGGCGACACAGCGCTATGATGTTGGGTTGATTCCAATCACCGATGTGCATGAGTCCCAGGCGCGATACGACGGTGCGCGCTCCGCACAGATCCTGGCTGAGACCGACCTGCAGAACAGCAGGGAGGTGCTGCGTGAAATTATCGGCAAGGATCCCGGCAAACTGGCGAAATTAAAAGAAAAAATCCCCCTGGTAGGTCCAAAACCGGCAAATATCAAGCACTGGACCACCACCGCATTGAAGAACAATCCGGATGTCATTGCTGCTGAGGAGGAGGTGAAGATAGCGGAGAAGGAGGTTGAGGTCATCCGCTCCGGCCACTACCCCACGGCTGATGTGGTCGCAGGAGCTTCCACCTATAACGATTCCGGTCGCAGAGATGTTTTTATCAATAATGATGATGATGCCAGAATCGGCCTGCGATTGAATATCCCTCTCTATACGGGCGGACGCGTCACCCATAGTACACGCCAGGCACGGGCCAGGTTGCGTGCAGCGCGCTCCGGGCTGGAAGCCGCCAAACGCAGGGTCATACGAAATTCCAATGATGCCTATCGCGGCATTCTTTCCGGTATCAGCCAGGTCGAGGCGTTAAAAGCGACGACGGTCTCGACGCAGAGTGCGCTGGCTGCAACACAGGCGGGATATGACGTCGGCAACCGTACCCTGGTGGATGTGCTGAATTCTCAGCGGGATGTTTTTCGGGCTGACAGCGCGCTCGCCCAGTCGCGTTATGAGTATGTCCTTAATCATCTGCGTCTGAAGGATGCGGCTGGAACCATTAACGAGGCTGACCTGAAAATAGTCAATCGGCAGTTGATACACTAGTTCCGGTAATATCTGCCATGACGCAACTGCTGATAGTCGGCGCCGGCGGCGCATTTGGCGCCATCGGACGCTACTGGCTTTCAATCTGGGTCTATTCACTGACAGGGCGCGCTTTCCCCTGGGGCACACTGGCTGTCAACCTGCTTGGCTCGTTGTTGATGGGGTTTCTCTCGGTGTGGCTGCTTGAGCGTATGACGCTCTCGACCGAGATGCGTGCGTTGCTGATGGTTGGTTTCCTGGGGTCCTTTACAACATTCTCCACATTCTCCCTCGAGACCCTGCTATTGCTGGAGCAAGGGGCTATTGCCAGGGCAGGCGTCAACATCGCTGTTTCGGTCATCACCTGCATAGCCGCCGCCTGGGTGGGAACCCTCATCGCCAAAGCCATCTGATGCTACCGTAGTCCATTGCTGTCATAGGATGCAGCAATTCTAAATCTGAAGAGATATTCACCACGAAGGACACGAAGAGCACGAAGATATTTTTGTATCCAGTTGATTCTTTGTGATCTTCGTGCGCTTCGTGGTAAAAGTCTTTTAAAATGTCGACATTCTATTGGTGCATTGAGAATTGCTGCAGTAGGATGTGCTGAGCTTCCGAAGTCTGGTATGCAATCGTAAATCGTCACA
>DAOUQU010000319.1 GCA_030625445.1 Gammaproteobacteria bacterium | reverse complement strand
TCATAACAGACAGCAACGCCGATGTTGCCGAACGGCGTCTCAACCACCAGCGGTGCATTTCCCGGCTCGATGACGCTGGACTCCTTGTATCGCTCTTCGATATCCGGCAGCTGCACATCAAACAGATGCAGTTTGTCATAGCGCCCGGCAAGTTCGCCCGTGTCACTATAGACCAGACAGGCGGCTCTGACCTTGCTTTCGTCCGCAGTGGACAACGGAATGGTGCCGCCAACCAGCCATATACCATGCTTGCGCGCCAGATCAGAGAGAAAAGACTGCAGGTCTCCCTCTCCCGCCTTCTCCTGAATTGCCAGCATATCGCTGCAACTCTGCCCCATATAGGCAAAATTTTCCGGCAGCACGACCAGGTTTGAGCCCTCGTCAACAGCCGCAGCGACGATGCGTTCAATCTCAAACAGATTGGCGTTGACATTCGGGCCGGAGGCCATCTGCACTGCTGTTGCTTTCAGAGGTGTGGGCATCGTCATTATCGTTTATTGTCTGGCAGGAGAGAGAGCATATCACCGAAGCAGAATCATTGGAAATCCGCCAGTGGATCATCATATCCCTTGCCGATGGGGTTCTCACTTTTCCCTGTGCTTTCACTGCGCCAGCTCTTCTCCCCATTGCCGGAACCCGAATGGGTATCAACGAATGGCTGACCAAATTTTTGCCGTTGACCTCCCCCAAATAGTTTTTTCCGCGCAACACGCACCACATCGGGGTTATCCCATGAGCCTTTGACCTGGTAGTTTACCTCTGCAATCTGGTCGATCTGTTTTCCTGCCACGACACCGGCTGCCAGCAGTGCAGCGCCAACTACCGGGCCACCTGCTGCAACCCCCGCCAATGGAAGCATCCCGTGAATATCCGGAATGACGCGAATCCGCTGGTTCACCTGGCGGGTTCCCAGGTTGAGATCGCCGGAGACATGAATATCTGCAGCCGGAGCCTCGATAACCAGCTCTTTATTGGTGCTGACGACTCCCTGCTTCAACACAAACCTACCCCGCATTTTATCAAAGCTGAAACCCTTTTTCGTGAGATCACTAAAATCGAGCCGCAAGCGCCTTTTCAATGCACCGATATTCAGAAACCCCAGAATGCGCCCCAGCCCCGGTTGAGCCTCGGAGAAGCGCCCCTCCCTGGTATCCACCAACAGCGCGCCATTGAGCCTGCCTGGCGCATAATCCGCCGGCGTTCCCCGCCAGTTGAGATCGGCATCGACGCTTCCCTGCGCTTCCTCAAGCTGATTTGAGAGGTCGAGACTCTTTAGCGTCTCGCCAAACTCGGCAGCAACAAGTGAGATGTTCACATTTGTTGTAGAACCGCCCTTTTTCGAATTCCAGCTTCCACTTGCCACCAGGCTGTCATTTTTCGAGTTTACCTTGAGCTCCAACATCTCATGCCCGGTTCGGGTGTGCCGGGTTTTCATCGAGAGTGTTCCAAAGGGGCGCCCATTCAATAGCAGCTGCTTACTGGTCAGATAAAACGGCCTGATATCATGTGGTTTTTTCTGCCCGCTTTTGTCGATGGGCGCACTCTTGTCATGCAGGGAGAAGACCAGGTTCAAGCGCTCCAGATCCACCCTGATCTGCTGCTGTTTTGCATCCGGAATCGTCAGCTTTCCGGACATCTCCTTCGCATTGATCGTGCCGCTCCACCCACCCTTACGATGCTTCATGGCCAACTTTAAATCACCGTAGCCAAGTTTGAATGCAGGCGTCGTTTCACTCAGCTCCCACACCAGGTCAAGAACCTTTTTCTGTGAACGCGATTTTCCCAGGGAGAGCGGCAGATCGACCTTCATCCCTTTCAGGTCGCTGCGGGTATGCAGTGACAGGTCGCTTCTGCGCATCTTTGCAAGCGACGGCACTTCAACATCGATACGCCACAGGGCGGCGCCGCTGACAGGCGCATCTGCAATGACCTTTTTCAATGAAGTTGCCGAGAGATTCACATTTGCCTTCACCAGTGTGGAGCCACTCTTCAAAGGTTTGATGCTCATGGTGAGTGGACTCCCTAGCAGACGCGCCTTGAGATTTTTTGCACTGACACCGTTGTCAGTCATGTGCAATACGCCGCTAACTTTTTGCAGGGAAACATCGACATTGTTGGCGTTGATGGTTGCATCCTTGAGAAGCAGATCACCCTTAAAGGCTGCCGCATGATGTTTTTTCAGCGGTATTTGCATATCGACGCTGAGGTCGCCATCACCCTGCATATCAAGCGCCTCCATCAGAGGTGCAAACTTGCTCTTCAATGGGGACTCCTTGAGCAATCGCACGGGACCCGCCAGCGATCCGGAG
>DAOUQU010000302.1 GCA_030625445.1 Gammaproteobacteria bacterium | reverse complement strand
ATTGCGCCAGCACCGCGACATCCCCCGAAAAAGCGAATCTTTTCAACTGCCTGAGAATAGCAAGATTCGACTGTATCTTCGGCAGCGTCAACATAATCAAATCAACACCATGCCCCCGCTTCACCCTGTCCCAGAAATCCGCATCAGTCGGATCGCCCAGCACCACATTACGCCCGGTGGCGAGATGACTTGCGACTGTATCGGCATTGGAATCGATGCCAAACACGGCATTCCCACAGAGTTCGTGCATTCTGTCATAGGCGCCGCTGCCCACCCGGCCCATCCCCATTATGATGATGGACGCTCCGGGCTGCTCGATCTCCTGGTCATCATGTGATCTGACATGCCCCTGGAATCTCCTCCAGAACTGGCGGTAATTAAAATAGAGCGTGTCCGCCCGGGTATTCAGTGGCGCAGCAACGACAAAGGAGAGCGACAGTGCAATTGCGATAACAATCAGCCACTCACTGCCAATCCAGCCAGTAGAGACGCCGACAGCGACAACGATCAATCCAAATTCACTGTAGTTGGTGAGGTTCAGGGTTGCCATCAGCGAGGTTCGCGCGCGCAATTTGAAACGCGTCATTAATGCAAAAAAGAGCGCCGATTTCAGGAAAATAAAGGGGACCAGCAGGGCGCCGATAACCAGGCTTTGCAGGGTTAGATCGCCTGAAAGGCCGATACTCAGGAAAAAGCCAACCAGGAACAGCTCCTTGAAGCCCAGCAGTGTTTTTGACATCTCTGACGCCTTGGGATGGGCTGAAATCAACACTCCTATGGCAAGTGCGCCAAGGTCTCCCTTGACTCCTACCAACTCGAAAATCTCGGCCCCTCCAAGGGCGAGGAAAAAGCCATACAGAATCAGCAATTCGCCATGGCCGGCCCGTTGCAGAAGATTCTGCAGCAGCGGACGCAGCGGAATCAGCAACAGCAGCAGTAGCGCCCATGCAGAGGGGACCTTGCCCGTGGAGAAAGCGAGAAAGATGACTGCGGCCAGATCCTGCATGATCAGAATGCCGATGGCGATGCCGCCGTGGAGGGACTTCATCTCACCTCTCTCTTCCAGCACTTTGACCACAAAAACCGTGCTGGAAAAACTCAGGGCGAAAGCGATCATCAATGAGAGCTGCAGATCAAGCGTGGAGAACAGCGGAGCGCCCGCCAGCGCCAGTGCGTAGATAGCAGTGCCGAAAACAATCACCGTGATAACGACATGCATACTGGTGACTGCCCACACGCGTGGACGCATCAAATTTTTCAGATTAAGTTTCAGGCCAACGCTGAAGAGCAGCAGGGTAATACCCAGGTCAGCGATTTTTTGAATCACTTCACCGCCATGTACGCCAGCCATATTCAGTACGAATCCCGCCGCCAGGAAGCCTACAAGCGGCGGCAGTCCAATCTGCTTGACGAGAAAACCGAGCACAAATGCCAGGGATATCCATGTGACATCACTCAGTGCAATAGAGCCCAATTCAAAATCCATCGACTGCTACTCCTTTCCGGGCTTAACATCCTGGAGCCCGGCTTGCAGCTTCTCCCGAAGATCAGCAAGAATTTTTGCAGGCCCCCCGGCTCCTTTGGTCACTTCCACCAGTCGGGTTGCGTACGGCAGCGCCTGCTTCCATTGCTGCTGCTGTGTATGCAGTGATACCATCGCATAGATCATGTCGGCATCATCCGGTGACAGCGCCAGCACCTTGCTCAAGGCGGCTTCGGCATCTTCATAACGTTTTAGCTGCATCAGCACCAGCGCATGGTTATAGCTGACTCTTGCACGCCCCGGCAGCAGTTCGGCGGCCTTTTCAAGCAGGGCAGCCGACTCTGTATAGCGTTTCTCCTCGCCAAGCAGCAGGCCGAAAGAGTAGTAGAGCTCTCCCATATCAGGCGCCAGCTCCAGAGCAGCGCGAAACTGCTCTTCGGCATCGTGATTGCGCCCCATGCGATTATAGAGATTGGCCAGGTTGATTTTGGCCGGAATGAATTCCGGCGCAAGGCGAATCGCCTGCTTGTACTCCTGCTCCGCCTTCTCCATCTGCTTCTGGTCTGTATACATCACGGCAAGATTCAGATGCGCCTCCGGTGTATCGGCAAGCGACATCTGCAGATCAATATACTCTTGCAGCGCCTTTTCAAAAGAGGCCTGCTGTTCACCGAAGACCAGTGCCGGCATGCCCGCCAGCACTCTCGCCGCCTCGATGCGCACTGCGCGCACCGGATCGTCAAGAAAAGGCATAGCAACCGAGAGGCGATACTTCAGCGGAATCTGCTCGAGACTGCTGACTGCAGTAGCTCGAACCAGCGGATCGGAATGTTTCAGGGCCGCCAATGTTGGCTCCAGCGCCTCGTGCGCTGGAAAATAAGGGCGCAGATGCTCCAGTGCTGTCGCTGCCAGAATAGGGGGTGTCTGTGGATCCCCTGCCAGTTTGG
>DAOUQU010000247.1 GCA_030625445.1 Gammaproteobacteria bacterium | reverse complement strand
TTCAAGGTGGCATCTGCAGCATGGCTTCGTACTGACTCAATACCATTGAGCGCCCCCTTTTTTGTCTTGTACATCTGTGAGCTGGCGATGATCTGCCCATTGCTCGCTTTCAGGTTGAAATGGTATTTGCCATCTGTTCCGGTCTTGAGTTCAAATATGCCTGTAGCCATAAAAATTCTCCTTTAGTCTCAGTGATGCGCCACCCAATGTGGCAGCTGGCAGTATATCCTGATGTAAAAGTGGAGTGCAATAAAATGCGTCGGTTTTCAGCGTGGATTCAGGTTGTTGGTTTAGCATATTCAATAGAAGAGAGTAATTTAATTCGAGATGTTAATCAGACAGGAATACCTGCAGGAGAGTTGAAATGAAGAGATTGCATAAATCGATGGTTGCAGCGCTATTGAGCGGAACGTCGTTGCTTGTTGCTGCACAAGGCCCCACCTATCCACAGCCGGGACCTGCGTCATTCGAGGCTCATGATAGGGACTGCGACAACAGCATCACGTTAGAAGAGTTCAACGCCTTTCGTAATGAGCGAAGAGCAGCACGCGCCGCTGAAGGACGGCCGATGCGCAATGGCGCTACTGCCCCGGCGTTCAAGCAGATCGACCGCAATGCAGACGGTGTATTGAGCCGTGACGAAATGTCTGCATTCCGGCAGCAGCGAATGACGCAGCGGCCAACTGGCAGGGGGCCTGGAATGGGAGCAGGACGCAGTAGGGGCATGGGACGGAATATGCCTACATTCGCCGGGTTCGATCTTGATGGTGACGGCGTCATGAGCAGGGATGAGTACATCGATGCACGCAACCAGCGCATCAGTGAGCGGGTCAGGCAAGGCTATATGATGAGAGGATTGAAGAACACCCGGCCGTTTAGTGAAATTGACCTGAATGGTGACGGCGTGGTCAATGAATCGGAGTTTCTGCAGATGCAGGCACAACACCGGCAGTCACGCTTCGAGTAGAAGTCATCATGGCGGCCAGGGAAGGCCTGCCGGGAGCCTGTCGAAGAGTAAACTTGTTGCGTTCCCTATTGTTTGACAGGATGTAGATGGTCGCTTCTTCGGCCGGTTTGATGACAGCTATACATTATTGTACGAAACCCTGGAGGGTGTGATGATAAAGTGGGCATTGGTTACTGGCCTGGCTGCGGCGATGCTGATTCCCGGCATCGCTCCTGGCGAGAGTGACCACCAAGAGTCCAGACGCCTGATGGAGCAGGGAGAGATCCTTCCGCTGCAGCAGATTCTCGATTACCTCGGTCAGGAGCAAGTCGGGCGCGTGCTTGAGGTTGAGCTGGAACGTGTACACGGCCGCTATATCTACGAAATAGAACTGCTTGGAGAAGATGGCCGGGTTTTGGGATACGAAATCGATGCCGCCAGTGGTGAAATCATCGACGGAAGACCGGAGGAGTAAGCAATGCGTCTGCTGTTGGTTGAGGATAACAGGCAATTAGCCGGGTTGCTGTGCAAGGATCTCGAGAAGCATGGCTATGCTGTCGATCTGGCGGAGAATGGAATCGATGCTGAATTCATGGGCAATGAGGAGCCCTACGACATCGTTGTGCTCGACCTGGGACTGCCGCAGCGCTCGGGTCTTGATGTCTTGAAAAACTGGCGTAGAGATGGAAACAGTGTGCCGGTCATTATTCTGACCGCACGTGATACCTGGCATGAACGTGTCGATGGTTTCAAGGCCGGTGCTGACGACTATCTGGGGAAGCCCTTCCATGTTCAGGAACTGCTCATGCGTATTCAGGCGCTGCTCAGACGCAGCCATGATATGCCGGGAGAGCATTTGCAAAGTGGCGGGCTGGTGCTGGATGAAGAGCGCCAGCTTGTCATCCTGGCGGAAGGTGAGAACGTCAAGCTGACAGGGACCGAATTTCGCCTGCTGCGCTATTTTATGCTGCATCCGGACAGCATACTCTCCAAAACACGCCTTATAGAGCATGTCTATGAGCAGGAGTTTGACCGCGACAGCAACCTCATCGAGGTTTATGTACGACGCTTGCGCGATAAACTCGGTAAGGAGACCATCGTGACTCGACGTGGTCAGGGCTATATCTTCATGGCTGAGCTGCAGTGAACTCCCTGGAACGCCGGCTGCAGCTGGGGCTGTCATTAACCCTGGTGGTTTTGATCGGCTTGATGGGGTTTATCGGAAACCAGGCGGTGCGCAGCATGACCGAGAGCTTTGTGGCGTCAAGACTGGAGCATGATGCCGAAAGCCTGCTTGCGGCGATGTTGGTCGAGCCCGGAGGAGTGAGGGTCCGCTGGAGGCGCATCAATCAGATTTATTCACAACCGTTCTCAGGTCACTACTACGTTATCCGCTTTGATGATGATCACTCTGTGCGTTCCCGTTCCCTGTGGGATCAATCCCTGGAGATCCCGCGACTGACATCCGGCGAGACGCGACGTCAGCTGGTGAGCGGACCTTCGGATCAACAGCTGCTGCTATTGCTCTTCGGCTATCAAAAAAATGGTCGTGGTTTTACCCTGGGCGTTGCCGAGGATATGACGCCCATCTACCGGGAGCGCGACGATTTCATACGCTGGTTTGCCTTGCTGGCGCTGGGTGGACTGCTTGCTCTTCTGCTGGTGCAGAGTGTCATTATACGACGCTCATTCAAACGCCTGGAAAAGGTGCGGGATAATGTTTACCTGCTGGAACAGGGCAAGGCGGTGAAGCTCTCCGAGGATGTGCCGGTCGAGGTGCTGCCTCTGGTGCAGGAGTTCAATCACCTGCTTCGCCTGCTCTCCCAACGTCTGGAGCGTTCCCGCAACGCGCTGGGCAATCTTGCCCACGCGCTCAAGGGGCCGCTGAACCTGCTGACCCAGTATTTCGACGCAGACGATTCTGACACCACCAATGTAGAGAGGCAGCAGGCGATTTTGCAGACGGATCGGATTCACCAGCTGATGGAGCGTGAACTCAATCGGGGCAGGTTGGCGGGGCAGGATCTCTCCACGCACCGCTTCGATCCAGCAAAAGAGATGCAGGATCTGATCGCTGTGCT
>DAOUQU010000339.1 GCA_030625445.1 Gammaproteobacteria bacterium | reverse complement strand
TGCCGGATGTGACCCTGGTAGCGCCGGTGTTTGTCGATGGTGTTCTGCAGGGGTACGTCGCCAACCGTGCTCACCATGCAGATATCGGCGCCGATTCGCCCGGTTCCATGCCACTGTCGAACTCCCTGCAGCAGGAAGGGCTCATACTGCAGCCTGACTACCTGTTGAAAGCAGGGCGTTGGCAGGAGCATATTCGTGAACGCCTTGCAGGAGCGACGCGCAATCCGACTGAGTCGCTGGGTGACTTCAATGCGCAGATCAGCGCCAACCATGCAGGTGTTGAGCGCCTGGGTCTCTTTATCAGCCAAACCGCCGAGAGCGCTGGTGCAGATGCCTTCCAGAGAGGGATCGATGCACTCAATGCTTACGGCGAACGACTTTCGCATCGCATGCTGCGCGAAATTCCGGACGGGCTCTACCGTTTCGAGGATGTCATGGATGATGACGGCCAGGGAACGCGGGATATTCCGATCCGGGTCGCCGTGACTGTGAAAGGGGATCGCTGCCTGCTGGATTTCAGTGGAACGGCACAGCAGGTTGCCGGCAATATCAATTGCCCGCTGTCGGTGACAGCGGCTGCTGCCTACTATGTATTCCGCTGCCTGATGCCGAAGCAGACGCCTGCCTGTGCGGGAATTTTTCGCCCCATTGAAATCAAGGTGCCACCGGGAACGCTGTTGAATGCGCGGCGGCCGGCGGCGGTGGCGGCCGGGAATGTCGAAACCAGTACCCGTGTGGTGGACGTGGTCATGGGAGCACTGGCGCAGGCGATTCCTGATCGCATCCCCGCGGCCAGTCACGGCAGCATGAATAATCTTGCGATGGGCTCGGATCATGGTAGGGTGTGGGACTATTATGAGACCATCGGCGGCGGCATGGGGGCCTGCGCCGCTCACCACGGGCTCTCGGCGGTGCAGACGCACATGACCAATACCCTGAATACGCCCATCGAGGTGATCGAGTCGCTGTTTCCGCTGCAGATCACAGAGTATGCGATTCGTGATGGATCAGGCGGCGGGGGAAAGCACCGGGGCGGAGAGGGGCTGGTGCGCAGCTGGAAATTTCTGCAGGCGGCGCAGTTGACCCTGCTGACGGAGCGGCGCACGCATGCGCCCTGGGGGCTGGATGGAGGCGAACCCGGCAGCAGGGGAAGGAACCTGCTGAATGGTATAGAACTGCCGGCCAAGTGTCATCTGCATGTCGAAGCCGGTGATCAGCTGAGCATCGAAACTCCCGGAGGCGGAGGCTATGGGAAAGCGTAGGAGCGGCCATCTGGCCGCGAAATACTCTGTGGCGGCAGCGTTATTATGGCCGCAAAATGCACCTTTTCCACAATCTGCCGGGCTGGGAATAAAAAAGTGACAGTTACATGAAATTACACAGAAACGACGATAAAAATAATTTATAAGACATTGAAATAACAATAAAAATAAATAATTGTACAAAAATTGTACAATTTAAAGAAAGCCAATAAATAACCTGATAATGTGTCAAATTACAGAAGTTTTTAACAGAGTTATCCACAGGCACTGTGGATAAGAATTCGAAAAATGAAATATGGCTGTTAAACGACGACTGAAAATCGCGATAGTTGCAGGAATCCTGCTGCTTCTGCTGCTGGCAATCCTGCTGGTGACCTGGGTGACCGGGGCCTTTCTGCAGCTGGTGCAGCAGATGGAGGCGCAGCCCGCCTGGGTCATGCTGCTCTATCTGGCCATCATTCTGCTGCTGCTCATAGTGACTGTGTCAGCGCTATGGTGGTTGTTTCGCCCCTCTAAAAAAAGGTTGTCTCAATCGGCAACTGAGCAACCGCTGACCCGGGAAGAGCTTGAGAAGCAGCTGTTGCAGGCGCAAGAGCAAGGCGTCAGCACCGCCAGGGTCGAACAGGAGCTGAAAAAACTGCAGCACCGCAAAGAGGCTGGGGTCATCCACATCGCCCTGTTTGGCGAGATCAGCAGCGGCAAGTCAACGCTGATCAAGGCACTGCTTCCCGATGCGCAGGTTGAGATCTCTGCGCGTGGAGGCAGCACCCGGGAGATCAATGAGTACCATTGGCAGAGTTCCGCAGGGGATGAGCTGGTGCTCACCGATATGCCGGGGCTCAATGAAGCGCAGGGCAGCCTCGACCAGGTTGCCGCCGATGAGGCGCAGCGCAGCCATATCGTCATCTTTGTGACCAATGG
>DAOUQU010000301.1 GCA_030625445.1 Gammaproteobacteria bacterium | reverse complement strand
GATACCAACGGTAAGGAGCAGCATGTCTCTGTGCCCAAGGGTGAATTCGGCGAAGATATTTTCGAAGAGGGCAAGATGTTTGATGGCTCCTCGATCGCAGGATGGAAGGGAATCAATGAATCAGACATGATTCTGATGCCGGATGCTTCAACTGCAGTCATGGATCCCTTCACCGATGAAGCAACTATGAACATCAGCTGCGATATTCTTGAGCCGGACACCATGGAAGGCTATGAGCGTGATCCCCGCTCCGTCGCCAAGCGTGCGGAAGCCTATCTGAAATCAACAGGCATCGCGGATACGGCCTATTTCGGCCCCGAACCTGAGTTCTTCATCCTTGACGACGTCCGCTGGGGCGCAGAGATGAGCGGCGCTTTCTACAAGATTGGCTCCGATGAGGCGCACTGGAGTTCTGAGCGGGTTTTCGAGGATGGCAATATCGGGCATCGTCCGACGGTAAAAGGTGGTTATTTCCCAGTTCCTCCGGTTGACTCCCTGCATGATATTCGTGCGGCTATGTGCCTGGTGCTCGAAGAGATGGGTGTTCCTGTCGAAGTGCATCACCACGAAGTTGCAACGGCGGGGCAGTGTGAGATCGGTACGCGATTCAGCACCCTGGTGCAGCGCGCCGACTGGAACCAGGTCATGAAGTACGTGATCATGAACGTCGCCCACGCCTATGGTAAGACCGCGACCTTCATGCCCAAACCGCTGGTCGGTGATAACGGTTCCGGCATGCATGTGCATATGTCCCTGGCAAAAGGCGGCGATAATATCTTTGCCGGTGATCAGTATGGCGGCCTCTCCGAAACAGCGCTTTACTACATTGGCGGTGTCATCAAGCACGCGCGTGCGCTGAATGCCTTTACCAACTCCTCGACCAACTCCTACAAGCGCCTGGTGCCGGGTTTTGAAGCGCCGGTGATGCTGGCGTACTCCGCACGCAACCGCTCTGCCTCGATTCGTATTCCCTGGGTCTCGAGCCCGAAAGGACGCCGCATCGAGGTGCGCTTCCCCGATCCGACCGCCAACCCCTACCTCTGCTTCTCTGCACTGATGATGGCGGGTCTCGATGGCATCCAGAACAAGATCCACCCCGGTGATGCAGCGGACAAGGATCTCTATGACCTGCCAAGAGAGGAGGCGCTGGCAATACCAACCGTCTGCTCCAGCCTGGACCAGGCGCTTGAGTCGCTGGATGCGGATCGTGAATTCCTCAATGCCGGCGGCGTCTTCACCAATGACCTGATCGATGGCTTCATCGACCTGAAGATGGAAGAGGTGACACGTCTGCGCATGACAACGCACCCGGTTGAGTTTGATATGTATTACAGCCTGTAGAGGCTGTCATACTGTCGTATCGAAAAACCCGCGCCAACAGGTGCGGGTTTTTTGTCAGTGATGATTCCCAGGCAGGCTCTTGTGGGACATCATATAATTTATAAATTAAATGCCATAAATTATTCCTTTTGAACCAGATGTCACAGCAGGTGCAAAAATTTCAACAGCAGCTGATCGATAATCTGCACACTTCCGTGCTGTTGTTCGATGAAGGGCTTAACCTGGTATACGCGAATCCTGCGGCAGAGGTTTTGTTTGCCATGAGCCTCAGGCGCCTGCTTGGCAAGCAGGTATTCGAGCTGGTTCAATGTGAACAGGACAAGTCGAGCAAGCAGCTGAGAGAGGTGATCGAGAACCGCAACTCCTATACGGAGAGAGAGATCACGATACGTACGCCGCACCATCTGCTGACGGTTGATTGTACGGTGATGACAATTTCCGAATCGGGGCGGCATACGTTGATGATGGAGCTGCAGCAGGTTGACCGGCAGCTGCGCATCTCTCATGAAGAGCAGTTGATCAGCCAGCAGCAGGCGTCACAGGAGCTGCTGCGGGGATTGGCGCATGAGATCAAAAATCCACTGGGCGGATTGCGTGGAGCAGCACAACTGCTGGAAATGGAACTCGGGGATGCGGAGCTGAAAGAGTATACCGGGGTGATCATCAGTGAGGCCGACCGCCTGCGCAACCTGGTGGACCGGATGCTGGGACCCAGCAAGCTGCCACATCTTGCTGAATTGAATATTCATGAGGTGCTGGAGCGGGTGCGTCAGCTGGTCAGGGCGGAGAGCGGTGACCAGCTGAACATTGCCAGGGATTATGATCCCAGTATTCCGTTGCTGAAAGGCGACAGCGACCAGCTGATTCAGGCGCTGCTGAATATTGTCCGCAATGGGGCACGTGCACTCAATAACCGTGGAGAGATGACGCTGCGCACACGGGTGCTGCGGCAGTTTACCCTGGGCAATAAGCGTCACCGGCTGGTGGCGAAGATCGAGATATCCGATAATGGCCCCGGCATTCCGCATGCGATTCGTAAAACTCTGTTTTTGCCGATGATATCGGCCAGTGATGACGGTATGGGTCTGGGACTCT
>DAOUQU010000342.1 GCA_030625445.1 Gammaproteobacteria bacterium | reverse complement strand
CCGATATCCTCGAGCTGTTGGACATCACTCTCTCCGGCATGAACATCAACACACACCTGGCCGCGACGCTCGGCGAGGCGAAGCACCTGCTCGCCACCAAGCAGCCAGATTTCTGCCTGACTGACATGCGCCTGCCCGATGGCAGCGGGTTGGAACTCGTCGAGGAGATCTCCAGGAAGAATGCGCAAATCCCGGTCGCAGTGATCACCGCCTACGGCAGTGTCGAAACGGCAGTAGAATCGCTGAAAAATGGCGCTTTCGACTTCATCACCAAGCCGATCGAACTGGACGTGCTGCGCGGTCTGGTCAAAACTGCCCTCAAGCTTTCCTCGATGAGGGAGAGTGATGCGACCAGGGAGCGAACTTCGCAGGGCGAGTTGCTTGGCGATACCCCGGTGATGCAGGAGCTGCGCAGCAAGATCGCCAAACTCGCCCGCAGCCAGGCACCCGTCTATATCAGTGGCGAGTCAGGCACCGGCAAGGAGCTGGTGGCAAGATTGATCCACGCTCTGGGCAACCGCACGGACGCCCCTTTTGTGCCGGTCAACTGCGGTGCCATTGCGGCAGAAGATCACAGCCTGCCGGTAGTCAACAGCCTCTCATCGTCTTTAACAGCTGAACAAAGCCGTGAAGCACCGTCAACCACAACACAACCAGCAGAGCAAAAAGAGACCCGCTGGAACCGAACAGCCGCCGCCAAAAAACTCGGCATCACCTTGCTGGAACGCAGAAGAGGGACAACAGGGCAAGCAGGATCGGGAAGTTATTTTTGGACAACGACTTAGCACTAATCCAGACAATGCATACAACCCTATAGTTGCGTTTCCACAGGGATAAATAATAATTGTTTTATCCCTCTATAGAGGATAGGATTTGCGGATGGATACTCTGCTTGAACAACTCATCGCGGATTTTCACGAGCGCCCACTACCGCAGCTTACCGTTCGCGAAGTGCAACTGCCCGCACTGCCTGGCAAAATTGATGCAATTATTGGTATGCGTCGGACAGGTAAAACCTGGTTTCTCTTCCAGAACATGCAGCGTTATCTTGATTTGGGTGTCCCCAGGGAGGCGATGCTCTATCTCAATTTTGATGATGAGCGTCTGTTGCCCATGGGAGCGGAAGAACTCGGCCGCATCAGTGAGGTTTATTATCGCATGTTCCCTGATCATCGGGAGCGAACCTGCTACTTTTTCTTCGACGAAATCCAGAACATAACCGGCTGGGAAACCTGGCTGCGGCGGCTGGTCGACACCGAGCCGGTTCAATTAGCGATTACAGGCTCTTCCGCAAAACTCTTGAGCCGGGAAATTGCTACCGCACTGCGTGGACGCTCCCTGGGAACCGAAATTTTCCCATTTAGTTTTACAGAGGTGTTGACCCACGAGGGCATTGATATCCCCGCTGCACGTCCGGGTGCAAAAATGCGCGCGCTGCTTGATAACCGGCTACGGCAATATCTGCTCAAGGGTGGTTTTCCGGAGGTGCAGTCGGTCTCGGACAACCATCGGATTCGCATTCTGCAGGAGTATGTCGATGTGGTGATTCTGCGTGACATTGTTGAACGTTACCAGGTCGGCAACGTATTGCCTTTACGCTATCTCATCCGCCACATACTGGCCGCTCCTGCGACCCTGTTCAGCGTCAACAAATTCTATAATGACCTGAAATCACAAGGCGTAGCCTGTAGCAAAAATACACTGCATGAATATCTCGACTATCTCATGGATGCCTACCTGGTCTACACGGTCACACTTCACTCACGCTCGGAGAGGGTGAGGCGGGTCAATCCAAAAAAAATCTATGCAATTGATACAGGTCTGGCGAATGCCTTCTTGCATCAGCCGCAGACGGACTGGGGGCGATTGCTGGAAAACTTCGTATTTATGGAGTTAAGAAGGAGAGACTTGCATATCGATTACTACCGTACAGAGAATGGACTGGAAGTCGATTTTTTGACCACTGGGCGCAGTGGATTACGGGCGTTATACCAGGTGTCGCTGGATATGCGGGATGCGCGAACCCGTGAAAGGGAGCTGCGGGCATTGACAACCGCCATGCAGGAGACCGGATTGTCGAAAGGCTGCATATTGACCCTCGAAGCGGAGGAGCGGATTGAAACAGAGAATGGGCTGGTCGAGGTCATGCCCGCCTGGCAGTGGGCT
>DAOUQU010000231.1 GCA_030625445.1 Gammaproteobacteria bacterium | reverse complement strand
GTTCCGATGCCTCCACATAACCTGATGTTTACTATTGTTGGCGCAGCCATGCTGTGGGTTGGCTGGTTCGGTTTCAATGCTGGTAGTGAACTGGCTGCAGACGGTACTGCCGGTATGGCCATGGCTGTTACCCAAATTGCTGCTGCGATGGCTGCAGTTGTGTGGATGCTGGCTGAGTGGATCACCCACGGCAAGCCCAGCGTACTGGGTATCGCGTCCGGCGGGGTAGCCGGCCTGGTTGCCATTACGCCGGCTGCCGGCGCTGTCGGCCCCATGGGCGCCCTGGCAATTGGCGCGGCTTCCGGACTTGGCTGTTTCATCGCGGTTGTAAAAGTCAAACCCGCGCTGGGTTTTGATGATGCGCTGGATGCTTTCAGCGTCCACGGTGTCGGCGGCATCATCGGTGCTCTGCTGACCGGTGTTTTTTGTGCGACCTCACTCGGCGGCGCAGGCTTCGGCGATGGCAATGACAGCATTGCCAGCCAGGTGATGACCCAGGCTTATGGCATAGGCGTTGTTCTTGTCTATACAGCCGTGGTGACTTTCATCATCCTGAAAGTGCTCGATATGCTAATCGGCTTGCGTGTGACCGAGGAGGAGGAGACAGAAGGCCTCGATATCTCTCAACACGATGAGCGCGCTTACATCCTCTGATTGTTCCTGATCAGATTTGAAGCGTAAAAAAACCGGAGCATCTGCTCCGGTTTTTTTATGGAAAGTTGGCAGGAAACAAAGTTGGCAGTCTTCAGTCGGCAGTTTGCAGCAAGACAACAAAGTTTGCAGTCGTCAGTATGCAGTAGACAGCAAAAACAACAAAATAAAGCTTGCAGTTGGCAATGATTTGATTAGATTTTTGCCAACTGCCAACTGCCAACTGCCAACTGCCAACTGCCAACTGCCAACTGCCAACTGCCAACTTTCTTTAAGCCAGCGGAATGCGGATTTTCTGTCCCGGATAAATCAGGTCAGGATCCTTGATCACTTCACGATTTGCCACAAAGATATCATTGTATTTGTTGCCATCGCCAAGATGCTTTTTTGCTATGGCCCACAGGGTATCTCCCTTCTCGATGGTGTAGTACGCCGTTTCAACTGTTCCGATCTCTCCTGCCTTCAGTTCGTCTGCCTTGACCTCTTTGATGCCGAAAATATTACCGGCCATCAAAACGGCCTTTTCAAATGCAGACTGGTCTTTTGCCTCTCCTGAAACGGTGGCAACGCCGTCCTCAACCTCAACGTGCAGATCCTTTACGCCGGGGTTGTCTTCCTCGATGTGTTTCTGAATCACCTCTGCAGGATCATCGTCATCACCAAAGAGTTTTTTTCCAAGATCGGATGCAAAATCGAATAGTCCCATAAGTTTTTCCTTTAAGTTGTGTGTAATGGTTGATTAATCGTGATGTTTAAAAAAGTCCGTGCATTAACCACAAAGCTTGCAGTATTCAGTTGGCAGTTTGCAGCAAGACAAGAAAAGATAGTTTGCAGTCGTCAGTTTGCAGTAATAACAACAAAAAAGGCTTGCAGTGGGCAATGACTCGATTAGAGTTCTGCCAACTGCCAACTGCCAACTGCCAACTACGAATTAGTGTAGCAGATCGGGAATACCGTCATAGACGAGATTCTGCATGACGTTGAATGCTGCTTCCTGTCCAGGCTGATTCAGCAATACCAGCAGTGCTATCCACTGGATGTCATCACTGTCAAGTTCAGGGTTTTCCAGCGCCATGGCGCGTTCGATGACCAGTTCGCGGCTGAGAGGATCTAGTATGCCGTTTTGCTCCAGGAACAACAGCAGGCCCCTGCTCTCCATATCGATGCGTTGCACCTCCTCATCAGAGTAGATGCGCATGGATACCTGGCTGATATCACCAGATTCATGAAGTGCTCCCTGGCGCCAGGCAAGCTCGTCAAGCCAGTCAAATGCCTTGTTGATCTCTCCCTCATGAAAACCGACATTCAGCAGGTGTTCCTCTATAAGCACTTGATCTGACGGGAGTTGTTTCTCACCATCCATATATGTTTCGTAGATATAGATCAATACATCGATGATATTTTCATTCACGGGACGTTACCTGATGAAGAAAGAGAGGCTGTTTCTCCTTGTGGAGAGAGTGAAGTGCGACAGGTGCGATTGCCGGGTAATGATTCAACATAGCCTTGCAGTTCAAGTATCAATAGCATGGAGGAAACTGCCTCTGGCGTCAATCTGCTTTTTTGGATAAGTTCGTCGATCGTGAGTGGGTCATAGCCGATGCAATCCAGCATCGAGAGGTAGCTGTCATCCAGTGTCTGAGGCTGATCCGTGCGTTGTTTTCCATCCTCGACAGCATCAATCTCTGTACTCTCCTGATAGTCGACAAGCAGCGGTGAGAGTTCCTCGAGGATGTGTTCGGCAGTCTCCACCAGCTTGACTCCCTGCCGGATCAGGCCGTGACAGCCCCTTGCAAGCGGGTTGTGAATAGAGCCGGGGATTGCAAACACCTCCCGCCCCTGTTCTGCCGCAAGACGCGCAGTGATCAGTGAGCCGCTCTTCAAAGCAGCTTCAACCACCAGCGTGCCAACCGAGAGGCCCGAAATAATACGGTTGCGACTCGGGAAATGCCTGGCATTGGGACCTGTGCCCGGGGGGAATTCCGAAACCAGCAGTCCTTCACTGGCTATCTTGTGGGCCAGTTCACGATTGATTGCCGGGTAGACGCGGTCCAGTCCGGTAGCAACGACGGCAATGGTGAAACCGCCGGCCTGCAGGGCGCCAACGTGACTGGCGGTGTCAATCCCGGTCGCCATGCCGCTGCAGATCCCGAGTCCGCAGGAGGCAAGATGTTTTGCAAATTGTGTGGCATTCTCTATGCCTCCGGAGGTCGGGTTGCGGCTGCCAACTATCGCCAGCTGCGGCAGCTTGAGTAATTCGGGATTGCCCTTGAGAAAGAGTGCGGCGGGAGGACCGGGGATTTCGCTCAGCAAGGCGGGATAGTCAGGATCCCCCCAGGTTACAAGATGATGGCCGGACTCTTCCAGCCAGGCGGAGTCTGAAGCAATCAGACTCTCATCCGGATGTAGTATCGCTTCACAGCTGTCGTGTTTGAGACCTGCGGCATGCAGTTGGCCGGCGGATGCAGAAGAGATCTCTGCAATCGAGCCGAAATGCTGCAGGAGTTTATGCATGCTTCCGGATCCGATGCCCGGCGCCCGGATCAGTGCGAGCCATTGTGATTGAGTTG
>DAOUQU010000073.1 GCA_030625445.1 Gammaproteobacteria bacterium | reverse complement strand
GCCTTTTTTCAACTGCTGGTGCTGCAGCAGCCTTTCCCCGGTTTACTGAAATTGCTCGGCGGCCTGCTGATGGTGGTGCTGGGTCTGACATTGTTTGTCCACGGCCTGCGCACAGGCCTGTTCCCGATCGGCGAGAATATGGCATACGATTTTGCCCGCAAGGGGAGTCTGCCATGGCTGCTGCTGTTCGCTTTTGCACTGGGATTCGGTACGACTGTCGCGGAGCCGGCGCTGATCGCAGTTGCCGACGAGGCAGCAGAGGTGGCAGCCAATGGCGGCATGATTGAATCGACCGAGACTGCCATGGAGAGTTATGCGGATGGTCTGAGAATGACTGTTGCTGTCTCTGTCGGTTTTGCCATCATGCTCGGCGTATTTCGCATCATTAAAGGCTGGCCAATTCAATACCTGATCCTGGGTGGTTACATCGGTGTGGTGATCATGACGATGTTTGCGCCGCAAGAGATTATTGGCATCGCCTATGATTCCGGCGGCGTCACTACCTCCACCATTACGGTGCCGCTGGTGACAGCGCTGGGTGTCGGCCTTGCCAGCAGCATCGCGGGCCGCAATCCGATGGTCGATGGATTTGGTCTGATTGCCTTTGCATCCCTGACGCCAATGATCTTTGTCATGGCCTACGGAATCCTGTTGTGACTGATTGGCTGCTCGAATTTGCAGGGATTTTATTCGATACAGTCACCGATGTGCTGCCGATCGCCGCGATCTTGTTTGGTTTCCAGTTTTTGGTCATACGCCGTCAGCTCCCGCATTTGTACCGTATCCTGAGGGGCTTTCTCTACGTCATCCTGGGGCTGGCATTCTTTTTGATGGGGCTGGAACAGGCGCTGTTTCCCGTGGGTAAGTTGATGGCACAGCAGCTCACGGATCCTCACTTCCTCGGCATCGATGTCGAGCTCTATAAAGAGACCATCGCGACACAATGGGCCTCCTACTACTGGGTCTACCTGTTTGCCTTTGCCATTGGTTTTTCTACCACTATCGCAGAACCTTCGCTGATCGCCGTGGCGATCAAGGCAAATGATGTTTCGGGCGGCAATATCAACCCCTGGGGATTGCGTATTGCAGTGGCTATCGGTGTTGCACTGGGTATTTCGCTGGGCGCCTTTCGCATCATTACCGGCACGCCGCTGCACTACTATATTATTGCCGGTTATGTCGTGGTGATGGTGCAGACGCTGTTTGCACCGCGTTCAATTATCGCCCTTGCCTATGATTCCGGCGGGGTGACCACTTCGACAGTCACAGTACCGCTGGTTGCGGCGCTTGGGCTTGGGCTCTCTGCAACTGTACCCGGACGCAATCCAATGCTGGATGGTTTTGGCCTGATTGCTTTCGCCAGTCTTTTTCCAATCATGTCGGTGATGGGGTATGCGCAGCTCGGACATTGGTATGCGCGCCGTCAACAACAAAAAATCGAGGAGTAACTATGCATTTCAAACTGATTCTGGTTCTCGTGGAGGACTCTCATACGGAGGCGGTGCTGGATGCGGCGCGCGAGGCGGGTGCCACTGGCGCTACGGTGCTCAACCAGGCGCGCGGCGAGGGGGCTGAAAAGAAAAAAACTTTTTTTGGACTCACGCTGGAGACCCAGCGTGACCTGGTTATGCTGCTGGTGGAGGAGCATGCCAGCCGCGCCATCCTCGAGACCATTGCAACAAAATGCCGCTTTGATGAACAACCCGGAACCGGCATTGCTTTTCAAATCGATGTAGAAGACGCCATTGGCGTCAGTCATCAGATCAGACAACTCAGCAGCAAAGTAGAGGAAGAGATATGAATCAGAAAATTGTGCGTGTGCGTGATGTCATGAAGAAAAATTTTGATATGGTCGACGGCATGGCGACAGTTGCCGAAGCCCTCGACACCATGATGCATGTCGAGACCAAGACGCTGATTATCAACAAACGTCATAAGGATGATGTCTTCGGCATTGTGACTCTCACAGGCATTGCACGCAGTGTGCTTGCCGTTGACCGTGCACCTGAGCGCGTCAATATCTATGAGATTATGACCAAGCCGGCGCTGACAACCTCTCCTGACATGGATATCCGCTACTGTGCACGCCTGTTTGATCATTTTGGATTGAGCCGTGCTCCGGTGATCGAGCATGGCGAAATCTGCGGCATTGTCTCCTTGACCGATATGGTGCTGAAGGGGATGCTGGAGAAGTAGAGCCTGGAAAAACAGTTTTTACCACAGATTCACACAGATAAACACAGATTAAAAGATGCAAAAATATCTGTGTGCATCCGTGTTCATCTGTGGATAAACTTTCATACCATGAAAGTCACGAAAATAAACAAGACAAGTGTGTAACGATTCAGAACCTGTTGGATCGCCACAAACAGTGACTTGGATGGCAAATTGATCTGCAGGCTGAATAGTTACACAAATGTTTGTGTTTTCCATCTGCACCATGGTGAAAAACATTTGGAATTTTTCATTCTGCGTCTACACTATACTGAAACAACAACACCAAGGGTGTCACCATGAATTCAGAAAAGGTTATTTTTAATTTTTTTATTGTATTGGCATTAACGCTGAACTTCGGCTTTGTGTTTGGAGCTATAGAGGATCCGGCTCATCATCCGGTGTATGAACTCTTTGCGGTGATCGTCGTGAATCTGATTGCAACAATTCTGAAATTCGGTGACCGCACCCAGGTCGGGGCAATCCTGCTGTCGACAAGCCTGGTGGCGCTGCTGCAGCTGTTTGTTGCAGCCATTATCTGGTTTGTCGCAAACTATGTCACAGGCAGTGGTCTTACACCTGCCGTGATGGCCAGTATTGTCTCATTGTCGGCCGGCGCTGTACTTGCAAATGTGGTGTCGGTGATACTGCTGCTGATTGAAACGGTCATGCTGCGTCGCTGAGGCGGCTGCTATGGATAACATCGTTTATGTCGTCTTCCGCAGGATGCGTCAGCCGCTGCTGACGCTGTTGCTTGCCTATTCGATTTCGATGCTTGGGCTGGTTTTGATCCCCGGGCAGGATGATGCCGGGCAGCCCTGGCATATGAGTTTTTTCCATGCCTTCTATTTTGTCAGTTTCATGTCCACTACCATTGGTTTTGGCGAAATCCCTTACCCCTTTACCGACGCCCAGCGCATGTGGGTGATCTTTACAATCTATGCAACAGTCATCTCGTGGATCTATGCCATTGGCACCTTGCTGGCCCTGATACAGGGAGAGGCGTTTCAGAATGCCTTGACCATCGGGCGTTTTGCACGTCGAATCAGGCGGTTTACAGACCCTTTCACTCTGATTGTGGGATATGGCAGCATCGGCCGTGAACTGGTCATGGCATTGACTAACCGCCAGCAGCATGTGGTGGTTCTTGATAGTGATCAGCAGCGCATCAATGTGATGGGCTTGCAGAATCTGCGTGAGGATGTTCCGGGATTTTGCGGTAATGCGAAGAATCCGGACAACCTGATGCGAGCGGGTCTGTCGCATCCCCAATGCGCCGCTGTGGTTGCGCTGACCGACAGCAACGCAGTCAATCTGAAGGTGGCGATTACCAGTAAACTGCTGAGACCCGATCTCACTGTGGTCAGTCGGGCGGATTCTGCTGAAGTTGAAAAAAACATGGAGTCATTCGGCACCGACTACATTGTCGATCCTTTCGAGACCTTTGCGATGCACCTCTCGATTGCATTGCAATCTCCGGGCCTGCATCTGCTGGGTGAGTGGCTGGGAGGGAATTCACACGACCCTCTGGCTGAACCCATCTATCCCCCTCAGCAGGGACAATGGGTGCTTTGTGGCTACGGGCGTTTTGGCAAGGCAGTCTACGAACGTTTGACCAGGGAGGGTCTGGATGTGGTCGTCATCGAGGCAACGCCGGATAAAACCGGCACCCCGCCCGCCGGTGTTGTGATTGGCAAGGGGACGGAGGCGACGACTTTGATGGAAGCGAATATTGACAATGCCGTCGGTATTGTCGCCGGCACGGACAGGGATGTGGATAATCTCTCCATCATCATGACAGCGCGGGAACTGAATCCGGATCTGTTCGTCATCCTGAGGCAGAACCAGCGTACAAATCGCACCATCGTCAAAGCGGTGCATGCCAATATGGTGATGCATCCAAGTCAGATTATTGCCAACAAGATACGCCTGTTGCTGGCAACACCCATGCTGCAGGAGTTCATGTTGCTGGCCAAGGGGGAGGAGGATAACTGGGCCTGTGAACTCGTCAGCCGCCTGATCGCCATCTCCAGTGAGGAGGTTCCTGACGTGTGGGAGATAACGATTGATGAAACCGATGCGGAAGCAGTCCACTATGCCCTGACAACACAGGGAAAAGTAGTGACCATCGGTGACCTGGAGCGCAATCCGCGTGAACGCAAGCGCCACCTTCCAGTCATCCCGTTGCTGATGGTTCATCACGGGGCGCGAATCCTGCTGCCGAGGAAAGATCAGGAAGTCTCTGTCGGAGATACCATTTTGTGGTGTAGCCGCTATTCGGTGCAGTCAAAAATGGCCTGGACGCTGCAGCATCCGGTTGCACTGGAGTATGTTCTGCAAGGCAAGACAGTGCCGCGAAGCTGGGTGCTCAAACGCTTGATGCGTCACTAAGGAGCTGTCCAATAATAACTTCCCGATCCTGCTTGCCCTGTTGTCCCTAATCTGGAAACTCATATGCTGGAACAGATCCAACAACTGCTTGTCGATAATCTTGCATCCCTGAGTGATACAGCCAGGGTATTGCTGGTAGTCAACCTGTTGCTGCTTCTCTTCTCCCGTCCTCTGCTCAAATTTCTCACAAAAGGGAGAGCTGAAGAGAAGGATGGCAGTAACAAACTGCACATCTTCCGTGCCGTCAATCTCTTCATTCTGCTGTTTGTGCTGTTTTCGCAGCTGCTGGCGCCGCACCTGGACAAGCACTGGATCAACAGGATTCTTGGCGTTATGGTGATCTCCTATCTCACCTACCTGCTGTTTCATGTGATGGACTATGTCATCAGTAATAAGTTTGGTCGCAGGCACCAGCTCAATGGCGAGGAGAGAATCTCTGCAACCTATCGCTCGCGTCTGATTTCACTGCTGCTGAAACTCTTTATCTCTGTCATTGCAGTCATCGCTATCGTGCAGTCATTCGGTTTCGAGAGCCTGCTGGAAAAGGGCGTGATCGGCTTTCTTGGTGTGATGCTGGCATTAACCCAGGGATCCTGGGCGCCGGATCTCATCAGTGGTCTGGTGATACTGAACAGCAATCTCGTGGAGGAGGGGGATGTGATCGAATTCAGGGATGACGAGATGATTCTTGGCTCTGTTTTCAAGACCAGGATATTCCATACCGAGATCCTGAACCTGAAAAACAATCACCGTATCATGATCCAGAATGCGCGCCTGCGCAGCATGACACTGCACAACCTCTCCAAGTTTGCCTCTGCACGCGGATTGCGTGAATCACTGGTTTTTAATGTGGGTTACGACATCTCCAGCTCAAAGGTCGAAGCGTTGGTAGAGCAGGCATTCCGGGGGTTGGACGAATCTGGTGAGACAGCCATCGAGAACCAGCTTCCGGTTGAAATCCATGTCACGAATAGCGGGGATTATGCGGTCGAGTGGACACTCTTCTACTACACCAAGGATGTGCGCCATCTGCTGCGCACCCGCCGGGCTGTGATGCGCGCCATGCTCGATACCTCGAAAGAGATGCACATCTCCCTGGCGACACCACTGCTGCATACGGATGAAAAGAGAGTAGCGAGTAGCGAGACGTGAGTAGTGAGACGTGAGTAGTGAGACGTGAGTAGTGAGTGGGGGGCAATCTACAGAGGCTCTACAGCAAATTATTTTTTATTTCAAAAAAATTTCCAAAACGAAGAACTTTTCTGATTAACCCCGGTCTATCTATTACTGCTTACCACTTTTATCGTTTTTTTCGGTGGTTATACAGTTATATGTGACTCCCCTTTGACTCAGTTTGCCAGCGTTTGTGACAAAACGCTGGTATTTTTTTTGCCTCTTCAAGATGCACTATTCCAATCAGTGCTATAAAATCCAACCCTTGAAATTCTGAATATTTCCAGAAACATATTGCAAGGGGCGCACCGATGTTGGATTCCACTCAAAAAAAGACTCTTCTCTCTCTGCTGTTGCTATCACCCGCTACGCTGTTTGCGGCCGAAGGTGACCTCAACGCAGCCAATACTTCATGGATACTGACATCAACTGCCCTGGTGCTGTTCATGACGCTGCCCGGACTGGCGCTCTTTTACGGCGGCCTGGTGCGCGCCAAGAACGTGCTCTCCATTCTGATGCAGTGTTTCGCGATTGCCGGCATCTCATCGATTCTGTGGCTGGTCGTGGGTTACAGCCTGGCTTTTGGCGAAGGAGGCCCCTGGATCGGAGATTTCAGCAAGGTGATGCTGTCGGGCATCGGCCGTGATGCAGTCGCCGGTGATATTCCCGAATCCCTCTTCATGCTGTTCCAGATGACCTTCGCCATCATCACACCGGCATTGATCATCGGCGGCTATGCGGAGCGTATGAAGTTTTCGGCGATGGTGATCTTCAGTGCGGTGTGGCTGCTGCTGGTCTATGTACCTGTCACCCACTGGGTGTGGGGCGGCGGCTGGCTGCAGGAGATGGGACTCTACGACTTTGCAGGCGGCACCGTGGTGCATATCACTGCCGGCGTTGCAGCACTGGTGTCGGCGCTGGTGCTCGGTCAACGCAAGGGATTCGGCACCAAGGTGATGATGCCGCACAACATGACCATGACAGTGGCGGGTGCAGGTATGCTGTGGGTCGGCTGGTTCGGTTTCAACGGCGGCAGCGCCCTGGCATCCAACGGTGATGCAGCCATGGCGATGCTGGTGACGCATATCTCTGCGGCGACAGCGGCAATTACCTGGATGGTGATCGAATGGGTCAAATACGGCCGACCCAGTGCGCTGGGCATCGTCACCGGCATGGTTGCAGGCCTTGGCACCATCACCCCTGCTTCGGGTTTTGTCGGCCCCGGCGGCGCCCTGATTATCGGTCTGCTGGCCGGTTCGGTCTGCTTTGTTGCAACCGTCTCCCTCAAGCAAAAGTTCAAGATTGATGATTCACTCGATGTCTTCCCCGTGCATGGCGTCGGCGGCATCATGGGAACACTGCTGGCCGGCGTTTTTGCTGCCACCTCTCTGGGTGTTTTCAGTGGCTATGGTTTTGCGGAGGGCATCCAGAGCATGGCGGGGCAGATGAAAGTGCAATTTATCGGGGTTGCCGCAACGATTGTTTTCACGGCGACTATGACATACGCACTGCTGAAAGTCATCGACCTGGTGATTGGCCTGCGGGTGACCGAAGAGCAGGAGATCGAAGGGCTGGATATCGCTCTGCACGAAGAGCGTGGCTACGTCGGATTATAAA
>DAOUQU010000344.1 GCA_030625445.1 Gammaproteobacteria bacterium | reverse complement strand
TTACCATTTTATTGCCGGTTGGCTGCCGTGGTTTGCCGATGGTTTTAACCTTATTTTTAATTTTGCCGCGCTGGGCTGGTCGATAGCGATGATCTGGTTTCCCCAGTATGTGAGTCCGCCGCATATCATCTTCATGGTGCTTCCAGTGGCGCTGTTTTTATTCAAGATATTAAAGATGTTTTTTCTCTATCGTCATAGTATCGGGGCAACCCTGAGACAGAGTATCGCTGCCGGCATAGCAGGTCTGGCGCTGTCGCATACCATTGCCCGCGCTATGCTGGCCGGATTTATAACCCGCAAAATCGGATTTTTTCGCACTCCCAAACGGGTTCAAAGCAATGCACTGGCCCGGTCATTACTTGATGCCCGCGAAGAACTCCTGTTTCTGACTGCTTTCCTGCTTGCTGCAAGCGTGGTACTGATGCGATTTGATGCCGATATGCTGGACGTGCAGTTATGGGCGCTGGTGCTCGTTATTCAGAGCATCACTTATGCGGCTGCAGTACTGGTTTCCCTGGTCAGCGGAATGCCCTGGCTACCGGCGAAACTGGTGGGAACCATGGATGAGATGAACGAAGTGTGACTTCATATGGATAAATAACCTCTGAATAACTCCATGGGATGGGAGTTCGGGGGAAGGGAAAGTCAAATTTTCATCATAACTCATTGATAATCCCTTCCCCCGTAGAAAAACTCGTCCCCTCTCCCTCGGGGAGAGGGTTCATGTGAGGGGCTTGCAGGCTGTATTGATGCCCATTGAACAAATCCCGGGTCAAGGTGATCAATGCATGCACCCACTGCGCAGTTGCGCTGCAGGCGGAGTCGTTTCCGGAATTGGCGTCTTGATCATCTCCTTGATGACACACTTTCCGTTCTCCCTCATCACCGACAAAATACATGCCCGGTAGAGGCCGCAGGGTCACACCGTCCGGCGCTTTGCTCATGCGCATCAGGGAAGGCTGTTGATTGTCCAGCATATCGAGGATCATCAGCGGCAGCTGATAGACGGGAATATCACCCACCTGGAGGGGCCCTTTTTGGCCATCGATGATGATTAATGGAGTGGCTACCAGGGTGTGAAACATCTGTGCATCGAATTTTGAACGGTTGTCAGCCAGCAGTCCGCTCTCGGTAAATCCATCGAAGTTCGGTCCCAGGAAAGGGAGGTGATCGCCAAACAGAATGATCAGCCCATGCGGATCCCGCGTACGCAGAAGCTTTAGAAATGCCATCAGCTCGCGTGATTTGTAATAGATTGTATTGGCGTAGTCCTGCACCATCTTGCTTCCACTCACGGCTTCAATGACAGCAGGCCGTTGTGCATTCAGCGGATAGTCGAGGTGGCCGAAAATAGTCAGTATGTAGTTGAAAACCGGCTTCCCGGCGTCGATCAGCGGACCGGTTTTCTCCATGATCTGGCGATACATAGAGCTGTCACTGAGGAAATCCCTATTGATGTCGTCGGATACAAAGTCGTTGATAGACCAGTAGGTATCAAAACCGATCCGCTGATAGGCATTGACACGGTTCCAGAAGGCGGCAACGTTCGGGTGAGAGGCAATCGTACGGTAACCCTCGCTGCCCAGCAGTCGCGGCAGACAGGGGACATCATGGCGCAGACCACCTTCGAAAAACACCGAATCTTCTGTTACTGGAAAGCCGCATAAAATCTCGAACTCGGTATTTGCAGTATAGCCACCAAACACGGGGGAGAGCACATGTGAATTTCCAGCCTCACGCCACAGTGAACGAAACTCGGGATCCAGTGGATCATCGGAGAGCCCGGCAGCAGTCAATAAGGCAGGATCCCAGAAAGATTCCAGCACAATAATATGAACATTTCGCTGTGGTGTATTGCTTGTGTGTGATGAAAGTGGCACTGTAGAGTGGTTCGACTGCAGAGTTGCCATTGCTGATCCAACATCATCCGCAGTGGGAGGGTTTTTCCCATGTGCAAGGTAACGGGCGGTCTCCTGCGTCAAATGGATCAGCAGGCCACGGTCTTCGAAGTTGCCGCGCTGGTCCCACACAACGTTGCCAATCCAGTCGTCCATGGCATGCACGACCGGAACAGGAGCCAGAATGAGAACGGCGGCTGCGATGCTGATACTACTCAGCAATATCCAGGTGCGGACACGG
>DAOUQU010000219.1 GCA_030625445.1 Gammaproteobacteria bacterium | reverse complement strand
CTATCAACAGGCCCATCAGCTCCTGAGTCAGCGCCCCGGCGGCTGGCCGCTGACGGTATTCCTGACGCCGGATGAGCTGATGCCATTTTTTGCCGGTACCTATTTCCCAAGCTCTGCACGCTACGGCATGATCTCTTTCAAAGAGCTGATGCAGCGTCTCGATGATGCCTGGAAGAATCAGCAGCAGGCGATTCGCGATCAAAGCCGGAGTCTCTCTGCGTCGCTGTCGCAAATGAATCCTATTGACCAGGGAGTCGCTGTACTCGATGCTTCACCGTTGCAGAAAGGACGGCAGCAGCTTGGAGAGAGTTTTGAACGTAAAAACGGTGGATTCGGTCAGGCGCCGAAATTCCCGCACGCCACCAATATTGAATTTCTGATGCGTCTTCATGCACGTACTCCGGATGAGAAAGAGGCGCTCGAGATGGCGCTGATGACCCTGCGGCAGATGGCGCAAGGCGGTCTATATGATCAGCTGGGTGGTGGTTTCTACCGCTATTCGACAGATGAACAGTGGATGATTCCTCATTTTGAAAAGATGCTGTATGACAATGGCCCGCTGCTGGCATTGTATGCAGATGCCTGGAGCATCAGTGGTGATCCACTTTTTTCACGCGCGTGCGAGCAGACGGCAAACTGGGTGATGCGCGAAATGCAGTCGCCCGGTGGGGGCTATTACTCCACACTGGATGCTGACTCCGAGGGTGAGGAGGGCAAGTTTTACGTATGGACGCCTGCAGAGGTGAAGGCGTTGCTGAGTGCACAGCAGTACAGGCTGTTTGCGCTGCTTTATGGTCTCGACAGGAAAGCCAATTTTGAAGGCCAGTGGCATCTGCATACCTTTAGCGATCTCGCTCAGCTTGCGCCCGCAGAGGGGATAGATCTCAAGCAGGCGCAGCAACTGATCGACGATTCGCGTCAAATCCTGTTTGCAGAGCGCGGCAATCGCATCCATCCGGGATGCGATGAAAAGATCCTCACCAGCTGGAATGCACTGATGATCAGGGGGATGGCGAGGGCCGGGCGCATCTTTTCGAAACCCGGGTGGATTGCCTCCGCTGAGCAGACGCTTGAATTCATCCGCTCCAATATGTGGAGAGACCATCGCCTGCTGGCAACCTCCAAGGATGGCAAGGCTCATCTTAATGCCTATCTCGATGACTATGCCTTCCTCATAGACGCACTGCTGGAGCTGCTGCAGGCGCGCTGGAGCAGTCGGAATCTGGAGTTTGCTGTTGAACTGGCTGATATCCTCCTCGAGCATTTCGAGGATGAAGAGCAGGGCGGCTTCTTCTTTACCTCTGATGACCACGAAAAGCTGATACACAACCCGAAGCCAATGAGTGATGACTCAATGCCGTCCGGCAATGGCATCGCTGCCTTCGCACTGCAGCGGCTGGGATACCTGCTGGGAGATCTTCACTACCTGGATGCCGCAGAACGCACTCTGCACACTGCCTGGGGAGGCCTCACCCAACTGCCGCATGCGCATGGCGCCCTGCTGATCGCGCTGGAGGAGCAGTTGAATCCGCCGGAGATCCTGATTGTACGGGGTAGTGAAGAGCAGCTCACACAGTGGCGATCGCAACAGCAGCGCAGCTACCAGCCTGCGCGAATGATCCTGGCGATTGCTGATGACGCCGAGGTGCCAGAAGCGCTGGCTGACAAAAAACCGAAGCCCGGCGGAGTCATTTATCGCTGCTGGGGAACGCACTGCGTAATGAGTGATGAGTGATGAGGACTGAGTACTGAGGACTGAGTGACAACCACCAACCCTCAGTCCTCAGTCCTCGCTACTCACGACTCGCTACTCACGACTCGCTACTCACTACTCACTACTCAGTACTCATCCTTTCCAGCCACTCCCTGCTGTTTTCAAGAATGGCGTTCTCATCCAGTGTCAGCAGCCTGCGATTGGCCAGCAGCTGCTTTCCACTGACCCACACATCAGAGACCTGATTGCTGGATGCCGCATAGACGATCTGGGAGAGCGGATGATGCACCGGCTGTGTACGCAAACTATCCAGATCGATAGCAACCATATCGGCTGACTTTCCAATCTCCAGGGATCCTGTGACATCATCGATACCCAGCGCCTTAGCACCGTTGATCGTCGCTGCTCTGAGCGCGGCCGCTGCAGGCAGGGTGCGTGCATTGTTGTCCACGGCTTTTGCCAGGGTTGCCGCAGTGCGCATTTCATCGAGCATATCGAGATCATTGTTGCTCGCGGCGCTATCGGTGCCGATGCAGACATTCACGCCGGCGCGCTGCAGTTTGCCCACGGGGCAGAAGCCGCTTGCGAGTTTAAGATTCGATTGCGGAGAGTGAGCAACATGGATGCCGCTCTCAGCGGCAATCCCGATCTCTTCTTCAGTCAACTGTGTCATGTGTACGGCGATCAGTTGCGGATTCAACAGGCCGAGTCGTTGCAGACGCGCCATCGGCCGTTCACCATGATCACGCAGGCTGCCCTGAATCTCGTCATTGGTTTCGTGCAGGTGAATATGCACCGGGATCTCCAACTCATCGGCAAGCAGGTGAACCCGTGATAACGGAGCATCTGAAACAGTGTAGGGGGCATGCGGAGCCAAAGCTGTCTGAATCAACGGATGGTTCAGATATTCATCGTGAATGACCAGACCCTTTTGAAAATAGTCATCCGGACCCTCGCCCCATGCGGAAGGAAAGTCGAACATAATCAGACCGACTGTCGCGCGAATACCCGCATGGTGGGCAATGCGTGCAGTCACATCCGGAAAAAAGTACATATCATTGAAGCAGGTGGTGCCGCCCTTGATCATCTCCGCGATCGCAAGGCGGCTTCCGTCAGCTACAAAATCCTCGCTGAGCCACTTCGCCTCTGCGGGCCAGATGTGATTGTTGAGCCACTCCATCAATGCCAGGTCATCCGACATGCCGCGAAACAGGTTCATGGGAGTGTGCGTGTGCGCATTAATGAAGCCGGGAGTCACTGCATGATGAGGCAGATCATGCAGATGTTTTGCCGTATAGGTTTGCCTGGCATCTGCAGCCGGCAGTATGTCAACGATTTTACCCTGATGGATGGCAATGGCATGTCCTTCAAGAACAGGGTCGCCAGCCGTGACAGGGATAATCCAGTCGCATGCAATCAGCGTGTCAATATGATTATCTGTAATTTCGTCGGTAATTATATCTGTCATCTGTTTGTTGTTTTGGCACAATAGCGTCGAATTAATTCAATCAGTCCAGAGGATAGCAAGATGGAGACTCTTTTTCCCGATAAAATAGTCACTGGCGACGATGCCATCGTGTGGCAGGATGATGCGCTCTACCTGCTCGACCAGC
>DAOUQU010000256.1 GCA_030625445.1 Gammaproteobacteria bacterium | reverse complement strand
GCCGGATCCCAGTTTGGCTGCGAAATAGTAGCGCAGGTACTCGGGGTTGAGATGCTCTAAATAGGTGCGCGCTTTGATGAAGGTGCCGCGCGATTTTGACATCTTGTGGCCGTCGACCGTCAGAAAGCCATGCACGAAGAGCGCCGTGGGCATGCGGTAACCGGCCCCGGCGAGGGTTGCAGGCCAGAAGAGGCCGTGAAAATTCATGATGTCCTTGCCGATGAAGTGATACAACTCCGCGCTGGAATCCCTGTTCCAGTAGTCGTCAAAATCGAGCGTCGGGGTGCGGTCGCACAGATTTTCGAAGCTGGCCATGTAGCCGATAGGGGCGTCCAGCCACACATAGAAGTATTTGTCGGGGTGACCCGGGATCTCGAAACCGAAATAGGGAGCATCACGCGAGATGTCCCAATCCTGAAGCCCCGCTTCAAACCACTCATCGAGCTTGTTGGCAACCGCAGGGTCGAGATGCCCGGCATGGATCCACTGCTGCAGCATTTCCTCGAAATCACCGAGTTTGAAGAAGAGGTGTTCGGAATCCTTCTCCACGGGCTTGACGCCGGAGACGGCGGAAACCGCATTTTTCAGATCTGTCGGGGCATAGGTGGCGCCGCACTTTTCGCAGTTGTCGCCGTATTGATCCGCTGCGCCGCATTTAGGGCACTCGCCCCTGATGAAGCGATCCGGCAGGAACATCTGCTCTTTGGGATCATAGGCCTGGGTGATGGTTTTGCTGTGGATATGGCCTGCATCGAGCAGACGCTGATAGATCAGGGTTGCGAAGTAGTGATTCTCCTCGGAGTGGGTCGAGTAGTAGTTGTCGAAACCGACGTTGAAATCTGCAAAATCGGCCTGGTGTTCAGTGGCGACTCTGGCGATCAGCTCTTCGGGAGTAATTCCCTCCTGGCGGGCGCGCAGCATGATGGGGGTGCCATGGGCGTCATCGGCGCAGACGTAGCAGCACTGGTTTCCGCGCATCTTCTGCAGACGAACCCAGATGTCGGTCTGGATATACTCCACCATGTGGCCGATATGGATCGGTCCATTGGCATAGGGGAGGGCGCTGGTCACCAGAATTTTACGCGTCATGGATACTGTTGCAGTCGTGTTTGGAATCAATCAGCTATTATTTCATAGTTCAGATGAATACTTAACCAATAACTGCCCGGATCTCCAAGTAAATGCAAAAAGACCAAGCATTTCACTTGGTAATTGAGTAGGCAGTAGTGTAAAATCTCCTGTTTACGATTATTTCAATGCTGCTAATCCGCAGCATTCAAGTCAGGAGTCACTCAATGGCAGTAACCCGGGAACAGATTGAAGAGGCCATCAAAGGCTATGTCGAACCACATCTCCAGCGGGATCTGGTCAGCGCCAAGTCGGTAAAAAACATCGAAATTGATGGTGACAAGGTAAAAGTCACCGTCGAGCTGGGTTTCCCGGCAAAAGGGATATTTGATGAGATCTCCGAGGCCGTCAAATCAGCTGTAGAGGCACTGGATGGCGTCTCCTCCGCTGATGTCGATGTCAGTTCGAAAGTCGTTGCACACTCCGTGCAGAAGGCGCTGAAGCCGATCGACAACGTCAAGAATATCATCGCCGTCGCCTCCGGAAAAGGCGGTGTCGGTAAATCGACCGTTGCCGTCAATCTGGCGCTGGCGCTCTCCGCCGAGGGAGCCAAGGTCGGTATCCTGGATGCCGATATCTATGGCCCGTCACAACCGCGCATGCTGGGTATCTCCGGCAAGCCCGAGTCCAACGACGGCCAGACTCTTGAGCCGATGAACAGCTACCATCTGCAGGCGATGTCCATCGGTTTTCTGATCGACGAAGAGACGCCGATGATCTGGCGCGGGCCAATGGTGACACAGGCGCTGGAGCAGCTGCTGAATGACACCAACTGGAGTGATCTTGACTACCTCATCATCGATCTACCTCCAGGCACCGGTGATACTCAGCTGACACTGGCGCAGAAAGTTCCTGTCTCAGGCGCGATTATCGTCACCACGCCGCAGGAGATCGCATTGCTGGATGCGCGCAAGGGCTTCAAGATGTTCGAAAAGGTCGAAGTGCCGGTGCTTGGCATCGTCGAGAACATGAGCACCCATATCTGCAGCAAATGCGGCGAAGTCGAAGCCATTTTCGGTGAAGGCGGTGGCGAGCGCATGGCGGAGGAGTATGGCGTCGATTTCCTCGGTGGTCTGCCTCTGGATATCAGTATCCGTGAGGGTACCGACTCCGGCAAACCATCTGTGGTTGCCGATCCGGAATCAAAAATTGCCAGCATCTACCGTGAAATTGCACGCAAGGCTGCAGCCAAGCTGGCCCTGCAGGCAAAAAGCTATGCTTCGAAATTTCCGAACATTGTGATCGAGAATAATTAATATTTTCTCAATTCGGATAAAAAAGCCGGGCACTGCCCGGCTTTTTTTATTGGTTGTCAGGATATAATCAATCACTCCTTTTCTTCTGAATCGTCAAACTCTTTCCAATGTCTGATATCGACAAACTTCTGCAAATCATGACGGCGCTGCGTGACCCCGAGAGCGGCTGCCCCTGGGATATCGAGCAGACATTTGAAACCATTGCCCCTTATACGCTCGAGGAGGCGTATGAAGTCGCTGATGCAATTCAGCGAAATGATATGCAGGAGTTGAAAGGGGAGCTGGGTGATCTGCTGTTTCAGGTGGCGTTCCATGCGCGCCTGGCTGAAGAGGCCGGTGAGTTTGATTTCAGTGATGTTGTCACCGCGATTTGCGACAAGATGGTGCGGCGTCATCCGCATGTCTTCGCTGATGAGAAGATTGCAACCGTCGCCGAACAGAGCAGGGCGTGGGAACGGCACAAAGCCGGGGAGCGGAAGTCAGGCGCACTTGCGGGTGTGGCATTGGCTTTGCCCGCACTGGTGCATGCGAAAAAGTTGCAGAGTCGTGCGGCGCGGGT
>DAOUQU010000027.1 GCA_030625445.1 Gammaproteobacteria bacterium | reverse complement strand
CTCAGCTGTGGCGGTCACCGGGTCGGGGCCGAGGGTGTCAGCGCCTGGAATCCCGTTTTCGATGTCACACCCGCAGAGCTTGTCGATGCCATCGTCACCGAACGCGGCGTCGTCGAATCTCCAAACCGCGAGAAAATGGCGGAGCTATTGTCAAAATCAGGGCAAAATAATTAACCACAGATGCACACAGAAAAACACAGATCAATAAAGCAATATTTCTATCTGTGTGAATCCGTGTTCATCTGTGGAAAAAAGATATGACATCAATGCGGCACAATACACCGCCTATTGCATCGTACTTAAAACCTAAAACCTACCTCAAGTAATTACAGTTGGTTCGCTGCGCCCGGTGAGCTCTTCGATCTTTGCCAGCGAGGTGGCTATGTCAACGAACGGCTGCATCACCTCTGCGGTATCCAGCAGCTGTTTGCCGGCATCGGGTTCGAAAGACTCAAGATAGACACGCAGTGTTGCGCCTTCCGTGCCTGTGCCCGAGAGACGATAGACGACTCTGGAGCCATCTTCAAACAGGATGCGGATACCCTGCTGATCCGAGACGCTGCCGTCAACCGGGTCGGTGTAGCTGAAATCATCGGCGAGCGTAACCTGACGTCCGTCGAGCGTGGTGTTGACCAGTGAAGGAAGCTGCTTGCGTAGTTGCTCCATCAGCTGGTTTGCCGCTGTGCTGTCGACAGCCTCGTAGTCATAGCGGGTGTAGTAGTTGCGTCCATACTCCTGCCAGTGCTGCTGAACGATCTCCTTGACCGACTGTTGCCTGGCGGCCAGCAAGTTGAGCCAGAAAAGAACAGCCCAGAGGCCATCTTTTTCACGCACATGATCCGAGCTGGTGCCAAAACTCTCTTCACCGCAGAATGTCACTTTTCCGGCATCCAGCAGATTGCCGAAAAATTTCCAGCCTGTCGGGGTTTCGTAATTGTTGAGTCCCAGTTTTTCAGCGACACGATCAGCAGCCTGGCTGGTCGGCATGGAGCGGGCGATACCCGAGATGCCTTTGCTGTAGCCGGGAATCAGAGTTGCATTGGCCGCCATGATCGCCAGGCTGTCGCTGGGGGTGACGAAGATGTTTTTGCCCAGAATCATGTTGCGGTCGCCGTCTCCGTCAGAGGCTGCCGCAAAATCAACGCCGTCATCGCCCAGTGTCATGGCGACAAGCTCCGGAGCATGCGCCAGGTTCGGGTCTGGATGTCCGCCGCCGAAATCGATCAGTGGTATGCCGTTGATGACAGCACCGTCTCCCGCGAACAGCATCTCCTCAAAGATGCGTTTTGCATAGGGGCCGGTCACGGCATGCATGGCATCGAACGCCATGCTGAAATCAGGTTGCGCCAGCAGTGAGCGGATGGCATCGAAATCAAAGATTGACTGCATCAATTCGGCATAATCACCGATGGAGTCGATCACCGAGACATGCATGTCGCCAATCTGCAGTTTGCCCGCAACATCGAGATCGATATCTTCATTGCTGAGGAGTTGGTATTCATCAATTGACTGGCTTCTCTCGAAGATAGCTTCAGTGATGGACTCAGGAGCCGGGCCGCCGTTGTCGGTATTGAATTTGATGCCGAAATCGCCATCCGGACCACCGGGATTGTGGCTTGCCGAGAGGATGATGCCGCCCTGCGCCTTGTACTTGCGAATCAGGTGGGAGACGGCTGGTGTCGAGAGCAGCCCGTGCTGGCCGACCAGAACTTCGGCTATCCCGTTTGCGGCAGCCATCTTGAGGATGGTCTGAATGGCTTCACGATTATAAAAGCGTCCGTCGCCGCCCAGCACCAGAGTTCCTCCCTTGAGTGCTGGAATAACATCGAATACCGACTGCACGAAATTCTCGAGATAGTGCGGCTGCTGGAATATGGCGACTTTTTTTCTCAGCCCCGAGGTTCCGGGTCGCTGGTCATTGAAGGGAGTTGTGGCAATGCGGCTCATGATGTTCATCCGATTAGTTTCTGTTAACTGTGCATTTCACCACATCAATCCTCCGTTGTCAGCGTTTATTGCAGAGATTGCGATAAAGCGAGAGAATGCTCCATCTATCCTCAAGCAATCAGCTGGAGCCAATATGCTTGAATATGTTTTTTTTCACCAGCAACCTCTTGATCAATTCTGTGAATTCCTACGAGACAAAGGAGTCCCGTTCCAACTTCTCGAGAGCAGCGAATCCCTGCTGCTCGCTATCGAAGAGCAGAGTATCAATGATTCAATGGCAGACATTATTGATGACCACTATGACGTAATGCTGGACCTGGACCAGTCAATCTATGATCAGGGTCTGCTCGAGGACGAGGAGAATTATGCTGCCGCCGGTGTTGTTGTGAATCTTATGGATGGCCAAAGCGTCTACGCAGATGTTCCGGGGAACTTATTGAACAAAGTCATGGATGTGCTGTCGCCGCAGGAGCTGGGGGATCTGGTCAACGCCATCGCAGATGCCGTTGAGAACCCGGATAAACGGGCGCTGTGCAAACGCCATCCTGTTGCATAACATCGGAATTCGTCGTGGTTAGATGACCACTCATACAGTCAGGATATAAAATATATCTTGAGCCTCTTGCAAAACTCCGTCATTCCGGCATGTTTTTAGCCGGACTAAAGCGCTAGCGCTTTGAACGCCTACAGGGCGGCCCGAAGGGTGAGCGAAGCGAATAATTCCATTTTCTCGAGTAAGTTCTCAATAACCCCGTGCATGTGAATAAAATGCTATTGCATTTAATCGTGGCCAGAAGACCACTCCTACATCTGACGTCACATAAAACCGTAGGAGCGGTCTTCTGACCGCGAATTGCCGGATGCGCAGACGAACGTGCCAGAGCAATTTTGCAAATTAAAGGCTGGCCTGATATTCTTACGTCATAGAGTATACGTAAGAATGTCAGGGGTTCATTATGGATAAAATTTTATCGGCGCGTGTTGATGAGTCAGTCATACAGCAAATAGGAGTGTTAGCCAGTGAACTTAAAACCTCCAAGAAAGCTGTTATTGAAGCGGCAATCAGGATGTTTTCTGAGCAGACTGGTTTAGAGAAAAAAATTGATGCATTTGAAAACAGCTGTGGCGCCTGGGTGAGATCAGAAACTCCTCAGGAAAGCATTTCAGAAGCGCGTTCAGCTTTCAATAAATCGATGCAAAGGCATCATCGATGAGGGCTTATATCGATGCGGATATTCTTATCTGGCATCTTCGAGGAGAGAAGAGGGCAAAAAATTTGTTAATGCGTCTTCGGGACAAGGATGGTTACGATCTTTATACCGGAGCGATGCAGCGTGCAGAAGTTGTTTTCTTTATGAGGCCTGAAGAGGAGGCTGCGACAGCGTTATTTTTGTCGCAGTTTACAACAGAGTCAGTGGACCAGAAAATTGTTGATATAGCCGGGACGCTGTATCGTAAATGGAATCCCAGTCATGGAATTGATGCCAATGATGCAATTCTAGCCGCTACTGTTATGCAGACAGGAGGATGCATTTTTACGCTGAACAGCAAACATTTTCCCATGCCGGAATTAAATATCCGGAAAGGATGGAGGTGAATCTTTTCATGCGCTCACGAAAGATTAACCGGGATAAAACAGCAGGCCGTCATCGATGGTGACGGCATGCATCGGATGCGCATAGAGTTCCGAGAGGTTCTCCGGGATGGCAATATCCATCGTCCTGCCTTGAATGTAACGCCCGTCGCCAAACAGCAGCAGTAGATGTGAACACAGGCGTACAGCGACTGATGGATCGTGCAGCACCATGATGCATGACCTATTATCTGTCGAGAAAAAATCTGTAAGTAATTGTAATAACTTAAACATTATCCCTGGATCAAGGTGGTTTTCCGGCTCGTCCAGGAGTGCAATGCGTGGTGACTGGGTATGCAGAATCGCCATCGCAACCCGCTGCATCTCGCCGCCGGAGAGGGTGTTCGCCGCCCTGTTGGCAAGCTGTGCAATCTTGAAATTTTGCATTGCAGTGTGAACCTGTCGGCGATCCTCAGTGGTGATGCCGGCCAGCAGTTTTTGCTGCGCAAACCTGCCGCTCATCACCAGCTCCTCGACCCTGGTGGGAAAATCATAACTGCTGTGCTGAAACAGCAGACCGATCAATTGGGCAAGCTCCCGCCGGGAGAAGCTGTTGATTGGTTTCTGCTGAATGAGAATCTCGCCATCTTCAACCTCTCGCAATCCTGCCATGCTGTGCAGCAGCGAGGTTTTTCCGCAGCCATTGGGACCGAGAATCCCCCAGCATTGCTGTGGCTCGATGCGCCACTGCAGTTGATTGATGAGTTCCCTGTTGCCGGCACGAATATTGATCTGTTGACACTGCAGCAACACTTTCATCGCTGTGCTCTTTTCATCAGAAAAAGAAATATCGGTACACCGATCATCGCGGTAAAGACCCCGACCGGCATCTGCCTCGGTGCAATGATGGTGCGTGACATCAGGTCAGCCGCCATCATCAATACCCCTCCGAGCATGACGCTGGCGGGAATGAGGCGGCGATGTGATGCGCCTGTCACAAAACGCACAAGGTGTGGCGTTACCAGCCCGACAAATCCAATCGGCCCGGCAGCGGTGACTGCGATTGCTGTCACAGTTACCGCTACGCCCAGCATCACGAAGCGCAGGGATTTGACGGATACTCCCAGTGATGCAGCCTGGAGGTCGCCAAGCAGCAGCATATCCAGCGGTTTTGCCAGCAGCAGTGCGGCAACCAGCCCAATTGCGAGTGTAGCGGCAGGCAGCAGCAGTGAAGAACTCTCCCCAAGATCGCCGATCAGCCAGAAGAGCATGCCGGGGATCTGTGCTGTTGGCGCTGCTGTCAGTAAAAAGGTGATCAATGCGCCCCATCCGGTCGTCAGGATGATGCCGGAGAGCAGCAGTTGCTGCTGCTGCAAGCCCTGACGCAGCCCTGTGAAAGAGAGCAGTATCAGGGTGCTGAAGGTGGCTCCGGCAAGCGCCATGAACGCATGCAGCTGGGCGGGAACAGCCAGCAAAAATGCAACCAGCATCGCCGCAGCGGCACCTCCCGACGTTCCCAGAATATAGGGGTCGGCGAGGGGGTTTCGCAGCAGTGCCTGCATGAGGACGCCGGCGAGAGCCAGTAATCCACCGATGATGAAAGCGAACAGGGCGCGGGGTAATCTCAGCTCCCACAGAATGCGTGACCAGGTCGTCTCATCGGGATTGAACAGCAGTTCGACGATTGCCGGAAAGGGGATGGAGACGCTCCCATAACTGACCGAAAGCAATAGTGCCGATGCAATGCATACAGCGATCAGTAGTATCAGCAAAGGCTGTTTCATGTATGGGAGCCTCTAAAATAAGCCCATGGGATGGGGGTTCGGGGGAAGGGCAATCCGGTTGCCCATTGTAACCCATTGATAGATAGCCCCTTCCCCCGTAAAAAAACTTGCAGGAATGCTCTGGTCGAGGCGCGAAGCGTCTGCTCCCTGCTCACGCCCCTCACCTACGTCCATGTAGGCGAAGCGACTTGATCAGAGCTTACTATGCAATCTGATGATCGGCCATCCCTGCTGCTGCGCACGTTGTTCGAGGATTTGATCCGGGTTCACGGCAACAGGATGATCGACCTGCTCCAACAACGGCAGATCATTATGCGAGTCACTATAGAACCAGCTGCCATCCAGCGATTGCTGATGCTGCTGCAGCCACTCTTCAAGGCGATGCACCTTTCCCTGTTGGTAACTGGGTTCACCGGCGACCTCTCCGGTGTATCGCCCCTCTTTGAGCCGGGGCTCGGTTGCAATCAGATGGTCGATGCCAAAACGTTCCGCAATCGGGGCAGTCACGAAGGCGTTGGTCGCGGTAATGATCATCAGGATATCTCCCTTGTGGCGGTGTTCATCGACCAGCGCCAGGGCATCCGTAGTGATCAGGGGTTCGATATAACGACGCATGAATTGCCGATGCCACTGTTGCAGTTTATCAAGCGGGTATTGAGACAATGGATGGAGTGAAAATTGTAAAAACTCCATGATATCAAGGCGTCCCTGCTTGTACTCCTGGTAAAAACGCTGGTTTTCCCGTTCGTAGATATCACGATCAACAATCCCCTGATCGCACAGGAATGTCCCCCACAGATAGTCGGAATCCCCTGCCAGCAGGGTATTGTCCAGATCAAAGATTGCCAGTGCCACGTCAATTTTCCAGCTAAAGAGATTGTCAGAAGTTTCACCGCGAACTATACCGATTTTCTTTATTTAGCAGTAGTTTATGTTGCATCATTCTTGCTTTATCACACAAAATTTGAAAGAATGAAACCAGTTATCCGATATTAATAAACTCTTTGATCGTGATAGATTCTGACGGTTTCCGGCCAAATGTCGGTATTATTTTGTGCAATCAACAGCGCCAGCTATTCTGGGCTAAACGCATCGGACAGAATGCGTGGCAGTTTCCGCAGGGAGGCATCGATACGAATGAGTCTCCCGAAGAGGCGATGTATCGTGAACTGAATGAAGAGGTCGGACTGAAACCTCATCATGTCAGTCTGCTAGGTTCGACGGATGACTGGCTGCGTTATCGCCTGCCGAAGCGTTATATCCGCAAGAATAGTAATCCTGTTTGCATCGGGCAGAAACAGCGCTGGTATCTGTTGCGCGTCAACTGCAATGAATCAGATTTCTGCCTGGATCACTCTCCGAAACCGGAGTTTGATCACTGGCGCTGGGTAAAGTACTGGTATCCGGTCGACAAGGTCGTCTACTTTAAACGCAGAGTCTATGCCGATGCATTGAAACAGCTGGCTCCGCTGCTGTTTCCAAACGAGGAGTCCGGACTGCAGCTCTCCGAGCCACGCGCCATCTCCCGGCGTGTGCGACTTTATCGTTGAAACAATGCGCTGAGTTTTGAGAACTTAGTCTCTTTACTCTGTAAATCTTGTACAAAATGACACAAAATTCTCATGCCGCCTGTAGGGCGCAATAAGCGGTGCGCATTGCGCCGCATTGAAAGGTGCAATGCGTACCGCTTATTGACACCCTACGGCGCATATTGGTTCTGGCTTTGCCAGGTTGGGAGTTCAGTGATTCAAAGCGGATAACACTGCATGCTTGAGACCCTTCATCGTATTATTCAAAAGGTCAATGCCTGCCGGGATCTCGGCGAGGCGCTGGATACCATTGTCTATATGCTTCGGGAGAGTATCCAGGCTGACGTCTGCTCTGTCTATCTGACCGATTTTGAAACTCACCGTCATGTCCTCAGGGCAACAGAGGGTCTCAACAAAGAGGCTATTGGAATAGCCTGGTTGCCGATGCACCGCGGGCTGGTCGGGCTGGTGTGTGAACGCGCCGAAGCGATCAATGTCGAGGATGCCCACTGCCACAAAAACTATCTTGCAACAGTCGAGACCGGGGAGACCAGCTACCACGGGTTTCTTGGTGCGCCTATTCTGCAGCAGAGCAAAGTGCTTGGCGTACTGGTGGTCCGCAACAGGAAAGCGGGGAAAATTGATGACGAGGTGGTCACTTTCGTTCTCACCCTGGCGGCTCAGCTTGCCGGCGCCATTGCTCACGCCAATGCCACCGGAGAAGTGGCAAAAATTCAAAGGACGGGAGGCCCCGGGAATCAGTTTTTGAAGGGACGCGCCAGTTCCAGCGGAATCGCAATAGGGACAGCATTTGTCACCTATCTTCCCGCTGATCTGGAGAGTGTTCCGGATCGCATGACGCACGATAGAGCGCTGGAGCAGCAGCAGTTGCGCGAAGCAGTGGATGCAGTACAGCAGGAGTTGCGCCGGCTCAAACAGAAATTAAGCAGCGATCTTCCGGAAGAGGAGCAGGCTCTTTTTGATGCCTGGGTGATGATTCTCTCTGAAGATGCGCTCACTGGCAGGGCGATGCAGCTGATTGCGGAGGAGGGGATGTGGGCGCCTGCTGCACTACGCACAACGGTTGAGGAGCATGCGGGTGTTTTTGACGCCATGGAGGATATCTATCTGCGTGAACGGGCATCGGATATCCGTGATCTGGGGCGCAGGGTACTGTCGCATCTGCAGCAGGAGTCGCCGTCAAACATCGAATATCCCGAATGTACGATCCTTGTTGGAGAGGAGGTCAGCGCAGTACAACTTGCCGAAGTGCCGCGTTCCAGGCTGGCGGGTGTCGTTTCAGCCACAGGTTCAAGCTCGTCGCATGTGGCGATTTTGTCGCGTGCCCTGGGCGTACCATCCGTGATGGGAGTGGAGTCGCTTCCAACAACGCATCTCCATGGCCGGGAGCTTATCCTTGATGGCTATAGCGGCCGCCTCTACGTCTCGCCACAACCCATGGTGCGGGCAGAGTATCAACGCCTGGCGGAGGAGGATCGCGCGTTCACTGCAGAACTGGAAAATTTACGCGGATTGCCTGTCGAAACCACGGATGGTGTTAGCATTCCACTCTATCTCAACACCGGCCTGCTCTCGGATATGAGCACTTTTGGCATTGAAGAGTCCGATGGGGTCGGCCTCTATCGTACCGAATTTCCCTTCATGGTCAGAGACCGCTTTCCCAGTGAAGAGTCGCAGGTAAAAAATTATCGCAAGGTCCTGCAGGCATTCTCCCCACGGCCCGTGGCATTGCGGACCCTGGATATTGGTGGAGACAAGCCTCTGCCCTATTTTCCCGTGAAAGAGTCAAACCCGTTTCTCGGTTGGCGCGGTGTGCGCATTTCACTGGATCATCCCGAAATATTCCTTACCCAGGTGAGGGCTATGCTGCGCGCCAGTTTCGGCCTGGATAATCTGCATATCATGTTGCCGATGGTGACTTCTGTTGCAGAGGTTGATCAGCTGCTTGCTCTGATCAAGCGCGCACATCGCGAATTGCTGGAGGAGGGCTGCGCGATCACGAAACCCAAAACAGGGGTGATGATCGAAGTTCCTGCAGCCGTCTACAACAGTGCTGCAATCGCCAAGCGCGTCGATTTTATTTCGGTTGGCACAAACGACCTGACGCAGTATCTGCTGGCCGTGGATAGAAATAATCCACGTGTCGCAGAACTCTACAGTGATCTTCATCCGGCAGTCCTGTTTGCGTTAATGCAGATTATCGAGGGCGCACGCCAGTACAACTGCCCTGTCGGCATCTGTGGAGAGCTGGCGGGCAATCCGCTGGCAACTCCGTTGCTGGTCGGGATGGGAGTGGGTAGTTTGAGTATGAGCGCCGGGAGTCTGCTGCGTGTGAAACGTGTGGTATCGACCATCAGCCAGGCAGATGCGATGCACCTGCTGCAAAGCGTCCTGCAGATGAACGAGGCGGATGAAGTCACCGCTTTCATGAGCGCCGCGCTTGAAAACCTCGGCCTGGAAAAACTGCTCAAACCGGGACAACTCACCCCTAAAACTTAAAATTTAAAACCTAAAACCTACCTCCATGATCAAAGTCTCCTCCCTCTATCGAAATTACGCCGGTTTTCGCGCAGTCGATAACGTCAGCTTCGAGGTGGGGAAGGGTGAGGTTGTAGGCCTGCTGGGGCACAATGGCGCGGGGAAAACAACGGTCATGAAGATGTTGACCGGTTTTCTGCAGCCATCGGCCGGCAGCGTTGTGATCGACAACATGGAGATCAGCGATCACCGCTATGAAGTTCAGAAGCTGATTGGTTATCTTCCTGAGAACTGCCCCCTCTATACAGCGATGACCGTCATCGACTATCTTGACTGGATGGCTGATCTCAAGGGCGTCGCCAAGCAGCAAAAACCGCAACGCATCGCTGCTGCGATTGCCGCCACGGAATTACAGCAGCAGGTAAATCAACAGATATCAATCCTGTCGCGCGGAATGCGGCAGCGTGTCGGTGTGGCCCAGGCGATCCTTAACCGGCCAAAAGTACTGATACTGGATGAACCGACCAACGGCCTGGATCCGGGGCAGATCGAATTGATGCGGCTGCTGATCCGGCAGGCGGCATCCTGGTCAACTGTGATTCTCTCGACCCACATCCTGCAGGAGGTTGAGGCCGTTTGTGACCGGGTGCTGATCATGCGCGACGGACAGCTGGCAGTGGATGCTTCGCTGGATGATCTCCACAGCAGTGGTTTGCTCGTTATGAAAGCGCAGGGTGCGGCGGACAACATTATCGCACTGCTTGACAGCACCAACCTGGTTGCCAGCGTCGAGAACAACGCTGCGCAGAGTTATCAGATCAACGTCCATCCCGGGAGGGAGGATGAAACTGCGCGGAAGATTGTAAAGATGCTGGTGGACAATGGCATCGAAATCAGCCAAATCTCCTCACAACGTGATCGCCTTGAATCGCTGTTTCGGCACACGAGGTGATCTCCGGTGGCCACTTTTTCTCAAACCACAAAACATGAATTTGGCGCGCTCTTCTCCTCGTTGTCAGCCTATCTTTTTATTGCGCTGTTTCTGATCGTTTCACTGTTTATCTTCTTCTGGGTCGAGACATTCTTTGCCCGCAATCTTGCCGATATGCGCCCCCTGTTTGAGTGGATGCCGCTGCTGATGATTTTCCTGGTGGCAGCTTTGACGATGCGCATGTGGTCGGATGAACGCCGCAGTGGAAACCTCGAAATGCTGTTGACATCCTCGACACCCGTGTGGCGTCTGGTGGCGGGAAAATTTGCTGCTGTGACCGCACTGATTCTGCTGGCTCTGCTGTTGACACTGCCGCTGCCATTGACGGTTGCACTCAGCGGGCCGCTCGACTGGGGGCCTGTGATCGGGGGCTATATCGCATCACTGTTGCTTGCCGCATCCTATGCGGCGATTGGCATCTACACCTCCTCCAGAACAGACAACCAGATTGTCAGTTTGATTGGAACCATCGCCATCTGCGGAGTGCTCTATGTAATCGGTTCCGCTACCCTGACAGCATTTGCCGGACAGAGAGTAAGTGAGATCATGGCGCACTTCGGCAGCGGCGCGCATTTTATGTCGATCACGCGCGGCGTAATCGATTTTCGCGACCTCTTCTACTACATCACTATCATCCTGATATTTCTGCTGCTGAATTTTCTCTCTGTTGAAAAACTGCGCCTGGCGGGTGGCGCTGCGGGTCCGCGATACCGGCGTCTGCAGATGGTTGTTTTTCTCTGCATCAATGCGCTGTTGATGGGCAATGTATTACTGACAAAGAGCACCGCGTTGCGCATCGATCTGACACAGGGGAAAAGCTTCAGTATCTCTGAAACGACGCGTGGCTATCTGCGGCAACTGCAGCAGCCATTGCTGATCCGGGGGTATTTCAGCGCCAGAACCCACCCGCTGTTGTCGCCCCTGGTGCCGCAACTGCGCGATCTGATACGCGAATATGAGGTCGCCGGCGGCGGCATGGTCAAGGTCGAGATAGTCGATCCGCTTGAAGAGCCGCAACTGGAACAGGAGGCGGGGCAAAAGTACGGCATTGAACCTGTTGCCTTCCAGGTTGCCGACAAGTATCAATCCTCACTGGT
>DAOUQU010000324.1 GCA_030625445.1 Gammaproteobacteria bacterium | reverse complement strand
TAAGCGAGCACATGTTTCGATACGCCAGCAGGGTTTTAATCGTGCTATTGAAGCGATGCGCGAATCAGATATTTCAACGCTGAGCGTCTCACAACTCTGCCGAGCCTCATGTGTTAGCCAGCGCACTCTCGAGTATGCCTTCCGGGAGAACTTCGACATGACTCCCACTGGTTTTATCAGGCTGCATCGATTTCATGCTGCGCGACGCGCACTGCTGATGGCGCAGCATAATCAGACGACGGTTGCAGAGGTCGCCCACAAGTCAGGCTTCTACGAGTTGGGACGTTTTGCTTCCAACTACAACTCTATTTTCCATGAACTCCCCTCGCAAACTCTGGCGGCTGCTCCTGTTGAAACAGAAGGCGCAGTTGACTTGAACTGGCGAAAAACAAGTTTTCCTGAGGATTAACTCTCGTGTTCCGGCACATCGATCTCCTCGACGGGTTGTGACTTGATCGCAGCATCGTCATGGTGTTCACCCGGGTTCGGCGCACCGGATGGCAAGGCCGCCACAATTGGCGTCTCGGTATAGATATGGACATCCTGCTGCGGATAGGGGATGGAGAGCCCCTCCTTGTCGAACCTCGCCTTGACTTCGCGGGTGATATCCCAATAGACACTCCAGTAATCGCCCGGGAGGGACCAGGGACGACAGATAAAATTGACCGAGGAGTCTGCCAGTTCATGCAACTTGATGACGGGCTCGGGATCCTTCAAAACCTGCGGATGGGCGGCCACGATCTCCTCCAGAATAGTTATCGCCTTGTCGATATCATCCTCATAACCAATACCAAACTGCATATCCACCCGTCTGCGGGTCACACCTGAAATATTGGTGATCACGCCTCCCCAGATGTCGTTGTTGGGGACGATCATGCGCTTGTTATCCGGTGTGGTAATCACCGTAGAGACCAGGTTCATCGCCGTGACCTTGCCCAGAATACTCCCTGCCTCGATGGCATCACCCACATCAAACGGGCGGTAAAAGAGAATCATGATGCCACTGGCAAAATTACTCAAGGTTCCCTGCAGGGCAAGACCAACCACCAGGCCCGCGGCGCCGATCATCGCGAGCAGTGGCGTTACGCTGACTTCCAATGCGGAGAGCGCCATCAACAGACCGGCCGCAAAGAAGAGACGCCGCACTGATTGAACAAGAAAAGTCTGCAGCAACTGGGAGGGTTTCTGCATCGCATCTGTGGCCTTCTTCACAGCCTTGCCCGCTAAGCGCCCAAGAAAGTAGAAAACAAAGAGTATGCCTGCAACTTGCACCAGATTAGTCACCCAGCGCATGCCTCCCTCTTCAGATGTAGCCCAGCCCTTGACGGCCGCCCAGGTGCTGGATGCATCCTTGAGATCTACATTGATTCCCTGCACAGAGCTGATGTAGAGACGATATTGGGAAATGCTGGTCGTCATGGCGGAATCGGTCTCACCTGATTTAGCTGTCAATTCATCCAGCACCAGGTTCATGCGGTCAATCATCTCCGTCCGCTGCGCTCGCAGTTCGGTGAGATGTTTCAGCAACTGCTGCTTCGTCTCCTTTTTCTTTTTCTCAATATTTTTACTAGCCAGTTCCACTGACTCGAGAGCAGCATCGTGATCCTTCTTCTCCCCGCTCTTATCTGCTATTGCGTCTGATTTTGAGATCTTTTCAATGGCTTTCTCCGTACTCTTTGAGGCATCCTTTGATGCATCGAGCGCCTCATTGGCTGCTTCTGACGCCTTCTTCAAAACATCATCCGCACCCGTTTTTTGCACATCCCCGGCAGCTTCATCGATTTTACCCAAAGCCGCTTCAGCCTTGTCGACGGCCTGGTCAGTTTTTTCCAGGACGGACTCTTTCGCGGCAGAGCTATCTCCCTGATCCTTCTCCTCGCTTCCGGCTGCTGCTTCCTGAGCCTTCTCTACAGCATCAACAACTGCCTGAACGTCCTGCTGCGCCCCTTTGGCGCTCTCCTGTGTAGCCCGGACTGCATCAACCGTTCCCTCATCTCTGGCTGCAGCAGTGGAGTCCTTTACCTCGTCCAGCGACTTTTTAGCGTCTGAAATCTTCTCTCTGATCGCCTGCGCATCCTCTATGTTGATATTCTGGTGCTTCACCGCGACCTCCGCAGCGGCGACTTCGCTCTCCGCTTGCTGCAGCAGTTTGAACCAGCCATCAGCCTCGATGGAGAGCTCCTTGATCGACAGCGGCTTCAACATAAAGCCGAGTTCATCCAGCGGGATTTCCGGATTGACGGTGGTCACCGGGCTGGACTCTGCCTTCTTATCAGACGCCTCCTCT
>DAOUQU010000336.1 GCA_030625445.1 Gammaproteobacteria bacterium | reverse complement strand
CCACGATAGGAACAGTGAAAGAATTCTACTTCAACGATAAATTCCTTTCCGATGCCCGATACGAACGATCAGCACCACCAGCACATCGTCGCGGAGCTCGCAAACCAGACGATAGTCCCCGACACGATAACGCCACAGATTTAAGAGACGGCCCTTGAGTGGTTTGCCCATCTGACGAGGATCATCCAAAGGCTCGATGCGCTGACGCAGGTAGTCGCGAATGCGCTTTGCTTGCGTATGCCCGATTTTCTTGAGCTGCTTGCGTGCTTCGCCGGTGAACTCAATCCGCCAGGCCAAGATCACGCTCCACTTCATTCAGCGTGTAAGTTCGCTCCTCACCGCGCCGCAGCCGCTCAAGTGTCTGCTCGGCGAGGTAGGTATCCTCCAGGTCTTCCAGATGTGTCTCGATGGCCTCCCGAATATAGTAGGTTGCCGTGCGCCCTGTCTGCGCTGCCAGCGCCTGGAGTCGCTCAAAGGTTTCGTCCGGAATGCGCACTGCTGTCTGTTTACTCATTGTTGCCTTCCTCTTTAGCTGGTATATGTGTATACCATAGCGCACACATACCGATAGTGCAATGCGCGAAACTTGTGCATCCTGCTCGCCTGATTATTCGCTTGCCCGTGTTCGTGCTTTTCGTGATTTTTATGGTTGAAAAAAACCTACAGGCGCACCGTCAGCACATCGCAGGATGCATTGTGCAGCACCGAGTTGACGCTGGAGCCCAGCAGGCGCTCGATACCGCGGCGTCCATGTGATCCGATAACGATCAGGTCGACGTCGTGTTCGTGCGCATAGTGGGTGATGGCATGGCCGGGGTTGCCGGTGATGACTTCGGCTTTGAGGTTGCCTGTATTTACGCTTGCCGCCAGTTCATCCATTCTCTGGTGTGCCACCTCCAGCAGGGTTTTCTCCAGTTCGATATCCACCGCAAGATCATAAAACTCACCCGGCATCATCATGTCATCGACCACGTGCAGCAGGGAGAGATTAGCTTTGCTGACGAGCGCAAGTTCCTGCGCCCGATGCAGCGCCCTTTCAGAGTGTTCTGAAAAGTCGGTGGCCAGCAGGATATGGCGATAGCCTGCATAGCTGTCGCGCTCGATCCGGTTAGTCACCTGCCCCAGCCACTGCAGCGCCTGCTGCGACTGACTGGCGTCAAAATAGCGGACTTCCGTATCGACAAAGGCTTTGCCGAGAATAGTTATCCAGTGTTCCATGGTATTTTCGCCAAGGACAGCGATACGAGCGAAGTCCTGCTGGTGCTTGATGCCGAACTTCAAATCATCCCAGGCGGCTTTTGCCTCCCAGCCCTCGAAGTTTTCCAGCGTGATCAGCAGTGAGATGGGAGTCTGCTGCTGCAGTATCTCCTCGATGCGGGGAATAAACTCCTGATAATCAGCATCAGTCAGTTTACCGCTCACCTTGAAGGCATAAACATGCGCTTCGTTGACCGGGGTCTCTTTAAACATCCTGCTGCTCCTCTTTATCCGGGCCACCCTGCTGCTCCTGTTCACGCTCCCTGATTCTTTCAGCGAGTTCCTCGTTGAGCTGTATCAACTCCACAGAGGTTTGGTCAGCAACCATTTTCAGTCGTTTCAGGATGCCGGCTGAGATATACATGCTATCCATTTTCAGGGCATCGCCCATACTCTCCCGGAGTTCATGCGCCTGTTCGCCAACCTCCTTGAGGTCTTTGGCAAACTCACTGCTGATATCATCGATCTCATCACGCGACAGTTCGCCCAGATCATGCAGACGCGTCTGCGCCTTGTGCATCGCTTCACCGAGCGTGGTTTTTTCATTCTCGAGAAACTCCTCAACGTGTGACAGCATGGTTTCATAGGCATGCTGCAACTTTGCTTTCATCTCATTTGTATCCATCATCTGCTCCTCTTTGGCGTCTCGGATAAATGTAGCTACTGCTCTCTTCTACTGCTCTCTTTCTAATATCGCCCTGTTTGCCGGATTCTTCAAGTGATATGAGTCATAAAACTCTCTATTATCCACGGAACACATCGAATAGACGGAAAAAAGAGAGTTAACCACAGATGAACACGGATAAGACAGCTCTCCTGGGCCACTGCAAAACTGCAAAATATGTCATTCCGGCGTAGGCCGGAATCCAATATCAATACTTGCAGATCAAGACAGGTAGATTCCGGCTAAAAGCATGCCGGAATGACGGGATTTCAGA
>DAOUQU010000181.1 GCA_030625445.1 Gammaproteobacteria bacterium | reverse complement strand
TGATCGGGGTGAAATCACTCACGCCGACAGCAGAGAAGGTGAGGCGATTGATGCATCTCGGCCAGGTGCTGCAATCCCATGCGCTGCACTTTTTTCATCTCTCCTCCCCGGACCTGCTGTTCGGCTATGACGATGCGGTGGCGCATCGCAACATTGTCGGTGTGCTTGCCGACTACCCTGAGGTTGCCACCCAGGGTGTGATGCTGAGGAAATTCGGTCAGGAGGTGATTCGCATTACATCCGGCAAGCGGATACATGGAACCGGAGCCATTCCCGGCGGCGTCAACAAATCCCTCAGCAGCGAGGAGCGGGACTATCTGCTGGCGGATATCGACCAGGTAATCGAGTGGGGAGAGGCTGCAGTGGCTCTGACCAAACGGTTGTTTATGCAGGATCTGGATCACAACCGCAACTTTGCGCTTATCGATACCAATATGCTGAGCCTCGGGCGTGCCGATGGCGCCATGGATCTCTACCATGGTGGTTTGAGGCTCAAGGATGCCAGCGGCAAGATCGTGATCGATAACCTCGACTACCTCGGTTATGGCGAGCATATCCATGAGCAGGTCAAGTCCTGGAGCTACATGAAGTTTCCTTTTGTTACGGGGCTGGGGCCGGAGCATGGCTCCTACAGGGTGGGGCCGCTTGCACGGGTGAACAACTGTGACTTCATCGACACACCGCTGGCCGAGGCTGCGCGGGTCGAGTTCCGGGCTCTGGCAGAGGGAGGCCTGGTGCAGTCGACGCTGGCTTATCACTGGGCGCGCATGGTCGAGCTGCTCTACTGCGCCGAAGGAATCCGTGATTTGCTGCATGACCCCGATCTCATGGGGAGTGAACTGCGTCTACGCGGCGAGATGCAGCACACTGGCATCGGTGTGCTCGAGGCGCCCCGCGGCACCCTGTTCCATCACTATGAGATCGATGACGACGGCCTGGTGACCAGGGCGAATCTGATCGTTTCCACGACGAATAACAACAGCGCCATGAACCAGTCGATCCGGCGTGTTGCACTGGATCAGCTGGATGGGCGTGAACTGACAGAACCGCTGCTGAACAGTATCGAGGTGGCAATCCGCGCCTATGATCCCTGTCTCTCATGTGCCACCCATGCGCTGGGAAAAATGCCGCTGGAAGTGCAGCTTGTGGATGAGAGTGGCGAGGTGATTGACCGTCTCTTTCGCAATTCGCAGGGCGTCGTTGGTGTTTGTTGACCACAAGCCCGTACTGCTGCTGGGTTACGGAAATCTTTCTCGTGGTGATGATGGCCTGGGACCTGCGCTGCTCGAGATGATCGTGGAAGATCGAGCGCTGGGCAGGGCGCCGGATATCTTTGATACGCTCACCGATTATCAGCTGCAGATCGAACATGCACTGGATATGCAGAAGCGCCGGCTGGTGGTGTTCATCGATGCCAGCATCTCTGCAACCGCGCCTTTCGACTATTCACGCCTCGAGCCATGCAGGGACAACAGTTATACCTCGCATGCCATGTCACCGGCTGCACTGCTGGCTGTCTATGCGCAGGTTTGCGGCGAGCCGCTTCCGGATGCTTATCTGCTTGGCATCTCCGCATATCAATTCGAGCTGGGAACATCGATCACACCTCAGGCGGGCGAACATCTTGCGCTGGCGAGGAATTTTGTGCGGGAGTTGCTGCTGCAATGGCAGGCGTAGGAGCGGCCTTCCGGCCGCGATGAACAGGGCATCGTGCACACATCCTGGAAATCGCGGCCAGATGACCGCTCCCACGATATGATCTCTCTACTGATGCCTGTAAAATAGCGTCATTATTTTCACGAGACCTGAACCAACATGAAAAATACCATAGACGCCACAGTGACATTTTCGTTCAAGGGTGAAACATATACGCCATCGACGAACATCGATCTCGATGCGCTGATGGAGCAGAGCGGTGGTTTATCCCATCTCCACTCCCTGCTGGCAAAGGAAAATGGCATCGATACCTACTCCTACCTCTACGAGGTAATGGAGCAGTCGCCTATCAGGTTTGTCAATGCGCGGGGTGCTGTAACAGACTTTGTCGACAATGAGATGCTGGATGTTGAAGGTTTTCAGCAGCAGTGGCTCCAGCGTCGCATCACCGACAAGTTGCAAGCGATTTCATCGAGGGTGTTGGGCATCGATGATCTGGATAACCATGCTGAACTAAAAAAAGCACTGCAAGAGGCCTATGATTGCGGAAAATCCGCCGCGTAGCAGAGCTGCTTGATGTATCTTCTGCAGAGTGTCGGAATCGAATGCCCTTATTGCGCAGAGCCAATTGATATCGTTGTTGATACATCTATGGGGCAGCAGCAGTATATTGAAGATTGCTCTGTTTGTTGCAGACCAATTCATTTGGCTGTTAGCATCAGTGACATGGGTGGAGTCCAGGTGCAGGCAGTTGATGAAGATACTTGTTGAGCTTTAAAACCCCTCACACCAGCCCTCTCCCGGAGGGAGAGGGGGTTATTGCGTCGTTTGACTAACACATTCAAGAGGATCTCCCATGAAATATATGAATCTTGCGAAAATATTCACATTGCTGCTGATGACTCTCTCCACACAACTCTTTGCCGATGATGTGGTGACGGTAAAGACCATCGGGCTTGAAATGGCGCGTGATCTGGTCAGTGAAAGTATCACTGCCTGTCGTAAAATGGGCTATCAGGTGAGTGCGGTGGTTGTTGACCGTAATGGAAATCTGCGTGCTGCCCTGCGTGATGACCGGGCGTCGCGTTTTACACTGCAGATCGCCGAGGAGAAGGCCAATGCGGTGATTTTGTCAGGAACAGATTCAGGCACATTCCGTCAAAATCGTGGTGATATCAGACCCGAATTGAACCACATGAACGGCATTATTATCATGCAGGGCGGGGTGCAGATCACGGCATCCGGAAGCCGTATCGGCGCACTGGGAATCAGCGGTGCGCCCGGAGGTGAAAAGGATGAGATCTGTGCATTGAAAGCGATCGAGAATCTTGAGGAACGTCTGCAATTTGCAGAGTAACTCTTCTGCTTTCAGAGATGAATGCCATTATGTTCCCCATTATATGGTTTGTCAGCCTGCAGGCCAAGGCGTTCATATTCGGCGATCACCTGGGCGCCGAACAGCAGGATCATGCCGGCGATTTCAAGGCTGATCAGAACCACGATCGCGGTTGCCAGGGATCCATAAACGACGTTGACCAGCGACAGGGTTGAAAAATACCACACCAGGATATGCCGCATTATTTCCCACAGTATTGCTGCTGTTATCCCGCCAACGAGGGCATGGCGTATGGAGAGATTGCCGAGGGGCATGACCAGGTAGAAGGAGGTTAACAGCAGGATTTGTCCCGTCAGGCCGATAATATAGAGTATAACCCTGGATATGCCCTGCAGAGACCAGGTGTTTCCCAGCAAAGACAACTCCCTGGTTTCGACACTGGCCATCAGGCCGGCGATTACTGTCATCAGGAAAAAACCGATGCCCATTACCAGGATATAGATATAGGGCAGGATGGCAGAGACCAGGAAGTGGCGGCGATGGATGGCGACGCGATGGTGAAAGATGAATGAGATGGCGTTCTCCAGCACGGTAAATGCCATTGAGCTGAAGAATAGCAGCACGCCGACCAGCACCCAGCTAACGTGCCTGTGGTTCAGAAATTGAGACATCTGCTCGACGATGACATCTGCATGTGCGGGTACGATGAGTTCGATATTTTGTCTCAGCGTTTCCAACAGCAGTTCCGTCCCCACAAAATGAGACAGCGCCATCAGGATCAAAGTAAGCAGTGGAATGATGGAGAGCAGGGCATAATAGGCGACAGCGCCGGAGAGCAGCAGTCCCTGGTTCGCCTTGAAGCCTTTGAGAACCCGCCACATGAAGCGCAGCGGGTATTTCAGGACCTGCTTGTAAGGTGGTGGTTTGGTCACCATCC
>DAOUQU010000040.1 GCA_030625445.1 Gammaproteobacteria bacterium | reverse complement strand
TATGGCAACGAAATCCCCTTTGTTCAAAATACCTGGAAAATTTAGACATTGTCCAAGGTCCTGAATTGGTGCCGTGAATGAGAACAACAGGGGTATCAATGATAAATCTCCTAATTTAAATGTGTGTAGTAGTTTATGAAGCATATCACAACGCTTCTTTCGCGACTTCGGGCCGACTTTCTCTAACGGGTCGAAAACGGTCGTTCCCGAAACGCATAACACGATAGATTAGTAGAGGAGGACAACACAGATGAGTTTAGCTGATATCGTACAACAAGGCTGGGATGCGGTCGGCACCGGGGATTTCGACACCTTAGTGGCCGACTATGTGAAAGACATGACGTTCATCATGCCGGGACAGACTGACGTTCTTGAGGGACGACAGGCGTTCCGTTTGGCGCTGGATGGTCTCGGGAAGATTCTCCCGCCAGGTTTTGAAATCACGGGGCTGCGTCAGATCGAAGGGGAAAATGAAGTTGTCTCGATCGTTGAGTGGAAGTCCGAGAAGGTTCCAAACTCCCAGCTTTCCGTCCTGTTCAAATTCAATGGCGACAAGATTTACGAAGAGCGGTGGTTCATCGACACAGAGCAATGGAAGAGCGCATTCTGAGTTCCCCTTCTTTCTTGATCATATAGGCTTGGAAAACGTGAACGGTACGTTGCCAAGGCACTCGAACGGGACGGACAAAATGCTATCGCCTTTTGCCACCCCTTAGTTTAAACGTTATAGACGGTCCGCATATGACCGCTCTGGAGCAGTGGCGGTCATTCAGATTTCTCATGGAAACAGTGTTCCAAGGACTGACAGACTTTCAACATTCAGTAACTCACCCACTCTGAAAACAGGTGCGTAGTGGTAACTTTGTCGTAATTCACTGCCAAAGCGTATTCATCGGAACGGCATAGCAGTTTCCTTGCGGCAAAGGCAAGCAATGGCTGCCGGAATACAATAAAATACCTCCTTGAAAACTCTTCCCGGCTTGAGCAGCCAGGCGCGCCAATCCGACACCATCTTTTTTCTGAATACTGGCAGCGCGCTTCACCTCAACACCCCAGAGATTCCTTCCCTGTTCGATCACCAGGTCAACTTCCACCTGATTTTTGTCTCGATAATGAGAAAATCGCAGTTCACTATCGACCCAGCCCGCCTGACAAATCAACTGTTGCACGACAAAGCTTTCAAGTAATGCACCAAACTCCGTACTGTGGCTTTGCCAATCTTCACGGTGAAGGCGGCTCAAGGTTGATGCCAGCCCCGAATCAAGAAGATAGATTTTCGGTGATTTTATCAACCGCTTGGCGTCACTACGATGCCAGGCAGGTATGCGCCTAATCAAGAACAGTCGTTCTAGCAGGATGATGTAACGCTCAACCGTTTCACGCCGGATACCCAACTCTTTCGCCAGGCTACTCACATTGAGCAAACTTGCGGTACGATAAGCGAGCAATTCGATTAACCGCTCCATCTCCTCTTCATCGCGTATCTCGGCAATCTCTTTCACATCACGCTGGATAATGGCATTGATGTATTGTCGATGCCATTGCCTCGCCCGGACTGGTGTTCGGGTATTGGGTTCGGGGTATCCACCACTGCAGATGGCCTCGACTATGCCACTGACGACCCTCTGCTCACCCTGAATATCTGCTTTGATACGCCCCTCGATCAAGCGTTTCAACAAACTGTTTTTTCCATGCTGCTTCTCCTGCTCTGACAGCGGATTGAGATGTAAAATCTCAACACGTCCAGCCAGGGACTCCTGCACACCCGGCAGTAATAACAAGTTTGCTGAACCCGTTAATAGGAAACGCCCGGACTCACGCACCTGATCGACTGCGGACTTGATTGCCGGCATTAGCTCAGGAACACGCTGCACTTCATCGAGTATCACCTGCTTTGGCAGCCCCTGAACAAAGCCGATGGGATCCTGCCTCGCTACATTCAGCAAGTTATGATCATCAAAGCTGATATACGCCCTTTGGGGGGTCAACTGCCTGGCGAGCGTTGTTTTACCAACTTGTCGCGGGCCTAACAGACAGACAACCGGCGTATCGGAAAGCGCCGTTTTTAATTGTGGCTCGATATAACGCGGGTAAAAGAGCTGATTCATTCTGACCAATTGCCTACCAGTGTGCCGTCTAATTGCCTATTAGTATAGCGGAGGATTGTCTATTAGAGTAGCAGAGAATTGTCTATTAGATGGGCGACTATTTGACGGTTTCGTCCAGTATGTGCATCAATTCCCTGCCCGTTTCTCTCAGTCAGGGATAACATCGATAGCTGGATTGCATGGACTCACCACCCCGCTATGTACAACGAATGAATTCGTCTGTACATAGCGGGGTACTTGGCTATAGAGACAACTCACGCACATTTTCCGGGGCATACTCGGTTCGGCGATTGAAGCAGGGACTTTTCAACATCCAGCATTGAAAGATTGTGCCTGATAACTCATGTGGACAACCCGTGAACGTCGCTGCGATTTTCATCGCAAATAGGCCTCTGTGATTTCCGGCCGGAAATGCCCCATCTCCTGAGATACGGTTTCCAGAGCCTTGTCCCGGGTGAGCAATTGCCCGACTTGCAGTTCCCGCATTCTCTCCTGGGCGTAGCCGTGTCTGACCCCGTGCGCCCCAGATGACCGGTAGAGAGCTCGTTTAGATGCACTGCTAAATGCGTTTGAAAATCGCTGACCGCCGTTGATGTCGTAATGCTGTTGGTAGTGGATATTGCGATCAGTGATCTGTCTTGGGTAAGTGAGTCGCCTGGCTTCCAGACGTTCTGCTAATTCACGGGGGATCAGAACCTCACGCACCAGGCCGCCTTTTCCGGCAACGGTATAGATTTGCCCTTCACGTCCTGCCCATTTGGTATCGAGTACCGGTCGCTCGCTCATGGGTTGCTCATTGGCCGGACGCAGTGTTAACAGTTCATGTGCGCGCAGTCCGGCGGCATGTGCAATCTCTGTCGCCAGGGCGTTGCGTTCAGTCTGGTGGCCGTGGATCATCTTAACCTGCTCAGAGGTATACGCCCTGGATTTGAGGGTTTGCTCAATCTCGGATTTGATCACAGGCAGGGTTTGTTTTGGCTCCAGCTTGCCGGTGACATACTGCATCATGGTCTGCATGGCCTGACGCTCCATGTTCAGCGTGGATTGACTGACTTCCTGGCCGCGTATCTCCAGATAGGTCATGGTTTGTTCCGGCGTCATGCCCCGCAGCCCACCGGCTGTTTTTTCCGCTTTGGCATATGCTGCAACGGTTGTTAATGCCTGTTCGTAATTTCTGACCGTACCAACAGATGGGATATACCTCCCCTGGATCTCTTTCATCACCGAAGCGGCTTGTTTGGTGGCAGAGGCAAACTTACCCATGATTGTTGAGCCATCTGGAGACTGTTGACCAGGCGACTTTGATGCGCTTGCCTCTTAACCATCGCTGCAGCTCCGCGATCGATACGCCCTGGTGTCGGAGTGTGATGAGTTCGGCGGTGTATTTGTCCAGACGACTACGCCGATAGCCCCTGTTGCGGATTGTCTTTGTTTCGGTTTTCAGACGCACGGCTTCATTTTCAGCGTCAAATTCCAGCAAGGTGTTTTCCTGTTTGTAAGCGCTTTGTAAGAACAATACAAACCTCGAAAGGTCAGCGACAACTGAATGCCTATTTGCCCCCGTTTGAACATTGACGCCTGTTCAGGCCGGGACCAATCACGCCGTTAGAGCGAACCAGTTTTAGAGAGCTGGTTAAGCTCTTTTGCTGTGTGCTTGTGTTTAACAAGCCAGCCATCACTTTCATACATGGTGTTTCTCCTGTTTTTAGAAAAAAGGGAAACACCGTCCCGTCGGGAAGTGTTTCCCGTTGGGGTGGTCGTACATGGGGATCCGCCGTTTCCGGAGTCTGGTGTCATCCATAGATGTGATCCCACGCCAGAGAAGGTTTGCCTCGGTTTTGACAGAGAGGCGGCTGTTCAATGCATCACATCTTAGACCCTGATTCAGGCAATAGCAATGCTTCTGGAGATCTATGCAGCTCCACCTAAAAATGGTGGTATCGCGAAACTCGACGCACCTCATTTTGATCCGCATCAACGGAAGATAGATGTTCTAACATGGTAATTCAGCGTGTTCTATTGTGTTTTGCTACTCACAATTTTTTTCTGAATCAAGCCAATGAACTGGCAAAAACATATCCATATCGATCCTGCTGAGTTGGCGCGTAGGCCCATTTACTTGATTAAACGACCGTACTCTTCATGTGTTCCAATCCATACCCATATGAAGTAACCTTCATCTTCTAATGCAAAAGCACGGTAATGAATTCCGACCCTTTGAGTATTAATCGATCATTTTTTTCAGAAAAAACAGAATCAAACGTGTATACAGTAAGACCCTCTATCGCTTTTATTTGAACCCGCCCAGCACACGATCGGTCAGCGACTGCTTATGCTCGATCGACAGGTGAGCATAGCGCCTAGTCGTCTGGATGCTCCTGTGACCCAGCACTTCCGCCGTCTCGTGCAGGGTAGCGCCGGCCATCACAAGATAAGATGCTGCGCTATGGCGTAGGTCATGGAAGCGGAAGTTTTCAATACCGGCAAGTGTCACTGCCTTCAACCAGGGTTTGCGGAACTCAAACGGTTTGCGCCATTTGGTCGGGGAAGGGAAGATCAGCCCGGCTCCAACTTCACGCAAGCGCTGTAGTTCGGACATCGTCGACTTTGGGATGGTCAGGATGCGGCGCTGGCCGTTCTTCGTGGTTGGAAGCGTCGCTGTGCGCTTCTGGAAGTCGACCTCATCCCAGTGAAGGCCTAACAGTTCGCCTTGTCGTGCGCCGGTTGTCAGCGCCAGCAAAACCAGCAGATAGAGTTTTTCCCATGATGATGCGCGGCAAGCCTTCAACAGGTTGGTGCGCTCCTCTTCTGACAAGAATCGAACGATCTCGTTGTTTTCAATCAGGGAACAGGTTTCGATGACCGGGTTCTTTTTGAGATAACGTCTTTTTTTGACTGCATACTTAAAGATAGAGGAGAGTTGTGCGCGCATTCGATTGATGGTTGCAGGTGCGCGCCTACGCCCCGTCCTGGAGCGCTGGATACCACACAAGGCCTCCCCTGCCTCATAATCATCAAGTATTGTCTGGAGCTTATCGCCGGTGATCTTGATTAGCGGCGTATCGCCGAGCTGCATTTTCCAGAACTTCACCTTGTCGGTAATCCGGCTCTTACCATTCCACTGGTCAATATATTCATCTGCGAGCTGCGAGAATGGAATGGATGCGCCTTTGCAACCGGTGGCGGCCATGAGATCCTCGTCTCCTTCGATGCGAAGCGCCCAGGCTTTTGCAAGTTTCCTCAACTTGAATGTTTTGGTGATGGTCTTGTTTTTGGTGCGAATAATTGCGCGGAATGTCCCCGCCGGGGTCTTGGTAATCGTAGCCATTTCAGTAACTCCAGAGCATGAAAAAAAGTTGCTGTTACGTTTTTGTTACGTTTCAGCCTTTTTAGCGTGTCTCAAGTGTTACGTTGTTACCTGAATTCCTCCATGAATTCAGGGTGTTACATGGAGCCGGCGAGAGGAGTCGAACCCCCGACAAGCTGATTACAAGTCAGCTGCTCTACCAACTGAGCTACACCGGCGTAGCACTGCGTCAGGATTATATTATCTGGACGCCGTACAGAAGAGGCGCATTATATTAAGTTCGCCTGAAACAAGCAATGCTCCGGCAAGATTTTTCTCTGCTATCCTCTTTGCAGGCGCGTTGCCGCACTTCAACAACCGAAAAAATGTGGCGCAAAATACGTTGAAAAGCAGTGAGGAGTTGGTCAGCCTCTGGCATTATCCGGTTTAGCATCCATTCGCACGTAGTGGGCAATTCCGCGGAAAACCAGATCTGGAATCCGCGTTGAAGGATGTTCCAGCAGATGAGAGATCATTGCGGCATTCCCCCCTGTCATGATCAATCGCTGAAGCGGGGATCCCGAGCGCATAATGCTGTCAATGATCGCGGCAATTGCATTGGCACAGCCGTTGAGGATACATTCCGGCGTTGACTTCCCGAGCAGTCCCGGATTGCCATCGAACAGTATGAAATCGGGAATGGCAGTACCCTGCCTCAAACTGGAGAGCATCATCTCAAAACCGGGAATGATCAAGCCACCCTGATGAATCCCGTTTGCATCCATCACATCAATCGTCACTGCACTACCACAGTCAACAACACACAGCGGCAGCCGGCTCATTGCCCGTGCTCCGATCAATCCCAGCCATCTGTCGACACCAAGATCCTCCACCTGCTGATAGGCATTGGTAACGCCATATGCCTTGCGCTGCGACTGAAGAAGAGTGGGTGTGATATTCCAGTGAGACTCAAACCACAGGGAGAGTATCTGTTGGAATTCTATGCCTGCTACATTCGCAATATAGACCGGGAGAGGGGAAATGCTTTTCCACTCGGTTGCCACCGTCTCCAACAGATCATCGGAATTCGGACTGCTTTTGGGTGATGAGATGATTCCGCTGGAGTAGAGCGCCCAGCTCAGACGGCTATTACCGAGATCAATCATCAACGCGTTGTCGGTCATCTCTGAATTCATATGAGTTAGGGAACCCCTGAATAAGTCCATGGGATGGGGGGAGGGGGAAGGGTGCCCCGGATGTCTATTGTAAACCATTGATAGATACCCCCTTCCCCCGTAAAAAAACTTGCAGGAATGCTCTGGCCGAGGCGCAGAACGACTTGATCAGAGCTTCCTTAGGCCCCACGCAGGCTGACTTCACCGGATTGAAAACGGCAAACCCTGCCGCCAACCTCGAGCAGCAGCGAACCGTCATCAGCAATCCCCTTATGGATGCCACGAATCTTTCTGTCAGGATGAAACAGAGTCACCTGCTCTCCATGGAAAAGATCATACTGCCGCCATCTGGGTACAAAAGGAGTAAGTTGATGGTGCTGAAACAACTCCATTGCTTCAAGCATCTCCCCGAGCAGTCGTGCAGCAAATTGATTGCGCAAAATGGCCTTGTCACCCTGCCGCTGTAAATCTGTCCATGGCTGATCAATCTGCCGTGAGGCATGCGCAGGCAGATGAAGATTCACGCCAATGCCAATCACGGCATCCACCGGCCCATCGGCCGCTCCCTGAACATCGACCAGGATACCGGCAATTTTCTTGCCATCAACCAGAACGTCATTGGGCCATTTCAGGGCAACATTTGCGGTCTGCTCGGACAACACACTGGCGAGAACCGTCCCTACAGCGATGCTGACTCCACCAATCTCCGTCATGGAGCGTTCGAAACGCCAATAGAGCGAGAGATAGAGGTTGCACCCAAATGGTGAAACCCAGCCTCTTCCACGACGACCGCGGCCGGCAGATTGATATTCACTCAGACAGACACTGCCGGAATCTATCCCCTGCAGCATCTGTTTTTTGAGATGGCTGTTTGTCGAGTCAACACTGACATGAATCTGCAGTTGACCCAACATCTTGAGTTGCTGCATGGAGAGTGCATCAGTGATCTGGTCGGCATTCAGCAACTCAAGAGAGTCGGCAAGCCGGTATCCCCTGCCATGTACAGCATGGATATCCAGATTATAATCGCTGCGCAGCGATTGAATCTGTTTCCAGATAGCCGTACGGCTAACGCCAAGCAGCTGCGCCAACTCTTCGCCGGAGTGGAAACTACAGTCAGAGAGCTGCTCCAGCATCTGGCGTTGATGTGAATCACTCATCTTGTGCAAGCCATTTCAGACGCCTTTGTTGCTCTGGAAAACTCTTCGACGCATGCTTGATCCAAAGGTCACAGGTGTCTGACTCGGCCAACTGCGGCATAAAGTCGAACTCCATGAACTCATCACGGCGAAATGCATGGATGATTGTCGCCTCATCTTGTGGCAATTGAGCAATGCGCCGTTCAATATTCTTCTGCGTTACTTTCAATCCATCAACTGCAATGATCACATCACCTGCAATCAGACCAGATTGCTGGGCAGCCCCTGCAGATGTCACAGAGAGCAGTTCTACTCCTGCTTGATGGTTAGCAGTTCTTCCCCCGAGAACCTGTACAGCCTGGCTCTTCTCAGGCTCGCAATTATAGACCTTGCCAGTGTCCTCGATCTTTTTTGCAGCACGCAGCTGGTAGCCGATACCAATCTGCGCAAACCAGCTATCCAGCGGAAGTTCTTCTACACCATAGACATAGTTGTTAAAAAAGAGAGCGAGCGGCTCGCCCAGCAACTCCTCGGCGAGGTGCTGGATATCATCCTCATCGACTCCCACGCCGGTTTTTCCATGACGCTGCCACAACAGGCGCATCAAATCATCGAGTGAAACGCGGTCTTCACTGCGTTGACGCAATGTCATGTCCAGCCCAAAAGCAATCAGCGAGCCTTTAGCGTAGTAACTGATAATAGCGTTGGAAGAGTTCTCATCCTGCTTGTAGAATTTTGTCCAGGCATCGAAACTCGAGTCAGCAACTGATTGCCTGTGCCGCCCTTTGCTGCGCATCACACGCGAGATGGTTTGCGTCATCAGCTCCAGCCATGATTTAAGTGGAATAATACCGCTGCGCAGCAGCGCCAGGTCATCGTAATAGGAGGTAATGCCTTCGAAAGCCCACAACAACGATGTGTATGCCTCCTGATCAAGTAGAGACTCTTTAAGCTTCAGTGGCTGGATGCGTTTCACATTCCACAGGTGAAAATATTCATGGCTGCAGAGCCCGAGAAAACGCCTGTATCCATCAGATGGCTCTTTCCCTTCATCAACAGGCAGGTCATCACGTTTGCAAATCAGGCTGGTTGAATCACGGTGTTCAAGACCGCCGTAGTCATCACCGACTGCTGTGACAAGAAACAGATATTGCTGCAGCGGTAGCTCGCCGAAAAGCTGCGCATGCGTTCCGCAGATTTTGACGAGGTCATCACAGAGACGTTTGAAATCACAATGATGTTTGCCGTAGATAGCGATACGGTGCTGAATCCCGTCAACAGCAAACTCAGCGGTTGAGAGATCCGCGATCTCAACAGGGTAGTCAATCAGGTGTTCATAATCCTGCGCCTCATACTGCCCATAACCCTGATCGTCTGCAGCCACTGCAGGAAGTGTCGTCGCCACCTGCCAGTTGGCGCATGCATCAGCACCTGGCTTCAATATTTCGACACGATGAGGCAGATGCTGCATCTCTTCGACAGCAAGATAGAGAGACGCGCCATTGAAAAAAGCATGGGTATTATCGACATGCGCGCCGCGAACAGAGAGATCATTGGCATAGACAATGTAATCGACACAGATCTCCTCTTTATCGGCGGCAACGCGCCAACTGTGCTTGTCTATTTTTTCGATCTGAAGGTGGCGTCCATCTGAACCAGTCGCGCTCATCTCAACGATATGGCGGGAAAAATCCCTGATCATGTAGCTGCCGGGTATCCACGCAGGCAACCGCAGAGTCAGGCCATCTGCACCAGATTTGATAGGGAGTTGAACGTGGATCTCCCGCTTTGTTGGATCGGGAATAGAGACAATGTATTTTGGGGACATGATTCCTTGTTTAATAACTTCGTGCAGAAAAGTCGTAGGGCGTAATAAGCGACAGCGCATTACGCCGCATGATGAAGGTGCAATGTGCTATCGCTTATTGCACCCTACCGGTTCAAGTAAAGCACAGTGTTATTGAGAAATTACGATGCCACATGATATTACAATATTCAAGAAGCAAAAAAAATCCCTGAACGCAATACGTACAGGGATTTTCAAAATAAAGCCTGGCAGTGTCCTACTCTCACATGGGGAGACCCCACACTACCATCGGCGATACACCGTTTCACTTCTGAGTTCGAGATGGGATCAGGTGGTTCCAATGCTCTAATGCCGCCAGGCAAGCTTGTCTGCATGGCCGC
>DAOUQU010000383.1 GCA_030625445.1 Gammaproteobacteria bacterium | reverse complement strand
AGCCGGTAAGGGGTAACGTAACTTCTGAATAATTCCGTCATTGCGCCCTACGTTTTGGTCGGCATTGTGGAGTTACTGAGAGCATTCGAGAGAGATGATGCAAAAACTGATTATCAACAACTTCCCGCTTAACGGCATCCGCCTGATCGAGGCCAGCGCCGGCACCGGTAAAACCTTTACCATTGCCGCCCTCTATCTGCGGCTGCTGCTGGAGAGTGAACTGAACGTCAGCAGCATCCTGGTGGTGACATTCACCGAGGCGGCGACCGGGGAACTGCGCGACCGTATCCGCGCCCGCATTCACGATGCCCTGCTGTGGTTGGAGGGACGCGAGGATGAAACTGATCTGCATGAACTGCTGCAGCCGCTGAAGGGCGACAGCGAGGTAATGGAGCGCCTGCGCGATGCACTTACCTGTATGGATGAGGCGGCGATCTTTACCATTCACGGCTTTTGTCAACGCACGTTGACCGAGAGTGCATTTGAGAGCGGGGTGCTCTTCGATGCAGAGTTCATTACCGATGAGTCGCTGCTGCGCCAGCAGGCGGCCAGGGACTTCTGGCGCAACCACTTTGCAGCAGCCCCATCAGAGCAGGCGAACTGGCTTTTCAAGCAATGGAAAAGCCCGGATGCGCTTTTGAAAGATGTCTCTGTGCTGGTCGATGATCCGCATGCCATACAGGAGCCCCGTGTAGAGAGGGAAACTATTGAGAAACTGGAGCAGCAACGTAGCGCTACTTTCGACGAGTTGAGTGATTTGTGGCGTGCAAATCAGAAGGAGGTGACTGATCTTCTGCACTCTTCAAAAGCTTTGGGTCGCGCAGAAAAAACTTACCGAAAAGATAAGCTTGAGATTACGTTGTCGTCACTCTCGGATGTAGTCGCAGCAGGTGTTGATCCCTATCTGCTGCCTGAGGGATTCGAGCTGCTTACAACTGACAAGCTGCAAAGCTCATTGAAGCCGGCATCAGTCAAAAAAGGCGAAACAGCACCGTCTCATAAAGTATTTAATAAAGCACAGCAACTACATAATATATCGGAGAAATTAAATCTATATCGACGGGTTTTGTTGTTGGTGGAGGCCGCCGACTCCATCCGCAGCTCTATCGATCAACACAAGTCACAACAGCGGGTGCTGTTCTTTAATGACCTCCTGAACAAGCTGGATCAGGCGTTGCAGGGAGAGGGCAGAGAGAAGCTCATCAAACGTATCAGGAAGCGCTACCCGCTGGCCATGATCGATGAGTTCCAGGATACGGATCCGGTGCAGTACCGCATCTTCAGCACCATCTACAAGGAGTGTCCCGATTGCGGCCTCTTCATGATCGGTGATCCCAAGCAGGCGATCTACAGCTTTCGCGGCGCCGACATCTTCACCTATATGCAGGCGCGGCGGGATACCGAGGCCGACGCCGGTCACTTCACGCTGGGCGTCAACTGGCGCTCACACTCAAACCTTGTCGGCATGATCAACCGGCTGTTCGGCCGTGCTGCAAGCCCCTTTATCTATGACAGGGATATTGCCTTCCAGAAGGTGAAGCCGGCAGCGGTTGAAGGCACCGCCGACAAGAAGGCCCTGACGATCGATGGCGCTGAAGTCGAGCCGATGGTTGCCTGGTACGTACCGCTCACTGAAGAGAATAAACATGGCCAAACGATCACGAAGAGATGGGCGGGAGTGCATGTCGCTGATGGCTGCGCGACTGAGATTGCGCAGCTGCTGAATCTTGGCGGGGAGAAGCGCGCACTGCTTGGCGAGAACCCACTGCGTGCGCGAGATATTGCGATATTGGTGCGAAACCGCTTCGAGGCGGATGATATTCGCCAGGCGCTAGCCCGGGTCGAG
>DAOUQU010000130.1 GCA_030625445.1 Gammaproteobacteria bacterium | reverse complement strand
CGAAAGTTGTTCGTTGTGTGTCGCCAGCGCCAGCAGTTCACGATCGCGCTCGATGCCTGCGGTCTCCTGCTGCAGCATAGCTTCTGTCTCGCGCAAACGATCCTGATAGTCGGCTGCATCGATGGTCAGTAGTGCTTCCCCCTTCTCTACGTGCTGTCCGGGCTCAATTTCCACAGCAGTGATGACGCCGGGGATTTGAAAGTATAAGTTGGCGCGGCGGGCCGGCTCAAGGCGACCGGTCACCTGTAACGTGGGTTTTAGTGTTTTAGCTGATACAATGACTGTCTGGACACGGGTAACCTCTGCTTCTCTGGTCTCGTTTTTTGGGGGTGGTTTAAAAGCGATCAGCAGCTTCACCGCGAACAGGGTAATTGCGATGATAGCGACCAGGGAGAGAATTTGAATCGTTGTGCGCATGAGTTATCTATTTGGGGATTCTATGAATAAATCAGAACTTCCTTTATTATCCTGTTTCTCAGTCTATTTGTCGCTGTAGACATGCCATTCTAATAGAGAACACCAGTCGCGTGAGAAAGTTTCATCTTTTGACCATGCCAGTGCTGTTGTTATTGACAGCATCAGCCTCAGCCGGGAGCATTACACCCTCCTGTCAGGCACGCACGGTTGTCTTCGAAGATGTGGAGGATCTCACTGACAAGGTTGAAATTATTGCAGATAGCGGTGAACTCTTTATGAAAAACGAGCTGCTGGTTTTCAGCGGCAATGTGCAGATGCGGCATGCTCAACAGAGAGTAGCTGCTGATGAGATTCGCTATTCACGCAAGCTCAATCAGGCCACGGCGACAGGCGATGTGGGCTGGCGGCAAGCCGGTTTCGAGGTGGATGCGGAGAGCGCTACGGTGGATCTCAACAACCGCACGGCTGATCTGCAAAAAATCAGTTATCGCATCCTGGAAGTTGGCGGCCAGGGCAAGGCCAGCAGCGCCACCGTCAGGGAGAAAGGGGTCTCCAGGCTATACGACATCAGCTACAGCACATGTCCGCCGGAGGGTGAGGCGTGGCACATCTCGGCGAAAAGCATCGATATCGACAGAGAGAATGGCGTCGGCAAGGCGACAGGTGCGCGGCTTTCATTCAAGGGGATGACCTCTCCAGCGCTTCCAGGTTTTTCGTTTCCACTCGACGATAGCCGCAAGAGCGGCTTTCTGATCCCCAAAATCGGCTACTCTGAAAGCACCGGGCTGGATTTCTCGATACCTTACTACTTTAATATTGCGCCTAATTATGATGCAACTCTGACTCCGCGTATTACCTCTGAACGCGGGGCATTGATGGGGGCGGAGTTCCGCTATTTGACGCCGATCCATAGCGGCAGCTTGTTTACCGATATCGCTTTCCATGATCCCAAATTTACACATGAGGACCAGACACGCTACGTCATCAGCGTTAAAAATCAGTCAGACTTCAATACGCATCTGAAAGCAGACATTAATTACAACTACCTCTCTGACAACGACTATCTTGAGAATTTCAGCAGCAATTTGTCACTCAGGAGCAGCCGTTATGCAACCCAGGCGGCGCGACTCAGTTATGATGAAGAGAACTGGAGCACTAACCTGCTGGTAGAAAATCTTCAGGTGATCGATGATGAGACCGCCGAACCATATCGGCGCATGCCCCAGCTGGATTTTAACTGGTACAAGATCCACAGCTATGGGCTGGTGAGCCGCCTGGACGCCCAGCTGACGCGTTTTGAAAGAAGCAACTCGGTCGATGGGGGGCGTTTCCATCTGCGTCCTGCTGTTGGAGTTGACTGGGTCAAGTCCTGGGGGCATGTGAAAAGCATGTTAACCGGCCATTATACCGACTACAATCTGGAGAATGTCAGCCTAGGCGATCCCTCGACGATTTCACGCAATCTTTATACTGTATCTGCTGATGCCGGACTTTTTTTTGAGCGTCAGGCAGAGTGGTTCGATCATGGTGGACATCAGACGCTGGAGCCCCGGCTCTTCTACCTCTATACGCCCTTCGAAGATCAGGAGGATATTCCGCTTTTTGATACCAAGCTTGCTGATTTCAGTTTTGCAAACCTGTTTCGTGAAAATCGCTATGCAGGATTTGACCGTATCGGGGGAGCCAATCAGATTACAGCTGCAGTGACTACCAGGTTTATTGACGACAGCAGCCAAAAAGAGTGGCTGCGTGCAAGTTTAGGGCAAATCTACTACATCGATGAGCGTAGTGCAGCAGCGTTCCCCGACCAGGTAGAAAATTCCGATACCTCGCAATTTGTTAGCGAACTCTATGCCCGCTTGACTGATCTGTGGTCGACAGAGGCTGTATTGCAGTGGGATCCGCATGAAGAGCTTGTTGAAAAAAGTCTGCTGCGCCTCAGCTATCATGATGATCTGAAGAAACGCTTTCTCAGCGTTGGATACCGAAAAGATCGCTCTCAACCGGCTGAATTTACAGATTTATCATTTCGTATGCCGTTGAGCACAAATTTGAATGCCGTGGGGCGTTGGCAGTATTCACTGCTCGATAAAAAGTCACTGGATACCATTGCCGGCTTTGAGTATGACTCCTGCTGCTGGCGTCTGCGGGCAGTCGCACAGCAGAGTATTACTGACAACGGTTTAGACAATGACCTGGGTTTTTATCTGCAGCTGGAGTTGAAGGGCCTTGGAGGAATCGGCTCAGGAGGAATAGACTCCGTGTTGTCGAAAAATCTCTACGGTTATGATGGTTTCGAGTATTATTAGAAGGTTTTAGGTTTTAGGAAACTTTTGTTATGAACATGACACGAATATTGATAATTGCAGCCATGGTGATGATGTCGCTGCCCCTGCAGGCAGCCCGTCCGATTGACGAGATTGTTGCTGTGGTTGATGATGATGTGATTCTGCGTTCGGAACTTAACAGAGCGCTGCGAGGTACGCCAAGACCTGCCGGTGTTTCGAAGCAACAGCACGAAGACCAGGTACTGGAAAAGCTGATCTCGAACAAGGCGCAACAGCTTGCCGTCAAAAAAAGCGGCGTCAAGGTGACCGAAGCCGAGATCGATGAAGCTGTAGCCATGATAGCGGCACAGAATAAAATCACGGTTGCTTTCCTAAAAGAGGTATTGCAAAAACAGGGACAGGATTATGGCGCCTTGCGTAAGAGTATTGGCGAGCAGCTGCTGCAGCGAAATTTTCAGCGCAAAATGCTCAGTAGTCTGGTTCAGGTGACAGATTCAGAGATCGATGATTATCTGGCGCTGCATGGATCAGCAGCAAAATCCAGAACCGTGACGCAGACACACTCGCGGCATATTCTGCTGCGCACCGGAGAGACGCGTTCCAACAAGGCTGCAAAAATGGAGTTGCAGGAGTTTCGCTCGCGTATCCTGGCAGGCGAATCATTTACTGATATTGCGCGGGCGTTTTCTGATGATACCGCCTCTGCGCTGAATGGCGGAGACCTCGGTTGGTTGTCACCGGGTGTGGCCACACCCCAGTTTCAAAGCGTCATGGATCGTACCCCGGTCAATGCGACCAGCCAGCCCTTCCAGTCCCCGTTCGGCTGGCATATTGTAAAGGTTCTGCAGCGGCGAAAACATCAGGACGCCGATACGGCAGGCCGTGATGCAGCACGCGAAAAAATCCAGCAACGCAAAATCGAAGAGAGTGTCGCCCTGCTGACGCGCCGGCTACGCCAGCAGGCCTATGTAGAAAAGCACCTGGACCCCGCTGAGTGAATCGACGCCTTGCGGTGACATGCGGAGAGCCGGCAGGCATTGGTGCGGATCTCAGCATACAACTGATACAGCAGCAGCATGATGAACTGCTATTTATAGGCGACCCTGATGTGCTCGCGCGCAGGGCGCGGCAGCTGGATCTGTCGCTTTCTCTGCATCTTCTCGATGCTGCAGACAGCAGCTTGGTGCATCAATCCGGCGTCATGAACCTGCTGCCAGTCACATTTCCCGGCGAAGTGGTTTGTGGAAAACTCAATGCTATGAACAGTGCAGTGGTGCTGGAAACCCTGGATATCGCTGTCAAAGGCTGTCTCAGCGGCGATTTTGCCGCCATGGTGACCAACCCGGTGCATAAAGGCGTGATCAATGATGCCGGGTTTGCCTTCAGCGGCCATACCGAGTATATCGCCGCGCAAACAGGAGGTTATCCGGTCATGATGCTGGCCTGCGAGGGGCTGCGGGTTGCCTTGATGACCACCCATCTGCCGCTGACAGAGGTTCCTGCTGCGATCAGCGGAGACCTTGTGAAAAAAGTGATGCGCATCCTGCATCGGGAGTTGCAGAGCCGTTTTGGCATACCTTCTCCGGAGATTCTGGTGTGCGGACTCAATCCGCATGCCGGTGAAGGCGGTCACCTGGGTTCCGAGGAGCTGGAGATTATAGCGCCTGCGCTGGAAGAGTTACGGGAGGAGGGCGTCGGCAGTCACGGACCGTTGCCGGCAGACACCCTGTTTACACCCCGTTATCTGAAGCGTGCCGACGCTGTCGTCGCTATGTATCACGACCAGGGGCTGCCGGTGTTGAAGCACATGGGGTTTGGCCGGGCTGTGAATATCACGCTCGGGCTGCCTATAGTTCGCACCTCGGTCGATCATGGCACCGCACTGGATCTTGCCGGTAGAGGCAGGGCGGAGATCGGCAGTCTTGTCGCAGCCATCGATGCTGCAGAGGCGATGACGGGTAGGTTTTAGGTTTTAAGTATTAGGTTTTAGGAATTCGTTTATGAGCAGAGAAATCATTAAAACTGACAGGGCGCCGCAGGCGATAGGCACTTATTCACAGGCTGTCAAGGTGAATACCACGGTCTATCTCTCGGGGCAGATTCCGCTGGTGTCTGAGAGCATGGAGATGGTAGAGGGAGATATGCGGGCGCAGATCATGCGTGTCTTTGATAATCTGCAGGCGGTGGCGGAAGCTGCCGGAGGTTCACTGGCAGATGTTGCCAAGTTGAACGTTTTTCTCACCGACCTGGGCAATTTCCCGCTGGTCAACGAGGTGATGGCGGACTATTTTGATGAGCCCTATCCTGCGCGCGCCGCCATTGGCGTAGCTGCATTACCGAAAGATGCCGGCGTGGAGATGGATGCGGTTCTGGAGTTGTAGGTTTTTGACCACAGATGCACACAGATTAGACCCTTAGGGTGGCATCTCTCGTTCCCACCGTCCTCGGTGGGAATGCATATGGAATTTCATTCGAGCTCAGGTCTGCATTCCCACGCAGGAGCGTGGGAACGAGGAACACATTTTTA
>DAOUQU010000315.1 GCA_030625445.1 Gammaproteobacteria bacterium | reverse complement strand
GTTATTCTGCTGCCTGTCGTGCTATGGCTGTTTCCCGTATCCCGCTACACCAGCGGTCGTTATCTCGGCTGGGTCATTGCATGGTATGCATTGTCGAAAGTCATGGAGAATTACGATAACGAGGTCTTTGATCTTCTCGGTCACACCGTCAGCGGCCACACGCTAAAGCACCTGGCAGCGGCTGCAGGAGCATTTGTCGTGCTGCCTATGTTGTTATCGCGGCGTGACCATCGTCCACTATCCCGGATGAAAAAAGATGCGTAACCCCTGATTTGCAGCGAGAATAATCTATACTTGGGCAATCACTCCTCAAGCCGATATGGCAGCTCGCTCGATTCATACACCTTCTCGAATACATGGTTAGCCGCATGAACGCCTATCGCAATCACGACCCCTGTGAACACGAGGCCCACAAATGCGACAGCAACTGAAAGTAATTTTGATATCTTCTTCGTCGGATGAAAGTCTCGAAACGTCCTGCAGTTCTCATTTGCGAATGCGCAGTGGAGCAACTCCAGTCATTGATTTACCAATTCTATACAGCTTATTTCTGGGAAATATTTGATGCTCGGTTGTTACCAGCCATCAATTTCCCCCACTGCACCAGGGTTTCATCTCTCTTCTGAACTCAAGCATGGACCAATGATTTTATGGTGGGATGGGACCAGTACAGAGAATGTCAGTTTGTTGTGTGTTTTTAATTTATGTAGAGCATCAAATTCCCACCCGCATCCACTGTGCATCTCCACCCTGCTGCAATCCATGTGGTGGAGACGGTCTCCACCACGACCGCTGGGCCTGAAAACTGTTGCCCGGCGGCCAGTTCATCACGATGATAGAGGGGAACATCTGAAGATTCACCTGCGACTTTGAGCATCTCCAGCGGAACTGCTGCCTTTTCGACAACCAGTTTGCCAATGACCACATCATGCGCCTCTCCACGCACGCGCAGACGAAGATTGAGCATCTCTACAGGCACATCGAGACGATGTCCGTATCTTGAATGGTGGGTCTCGTGAAATTCGGCTGCACTGCCATGAATACCACTCCATCCGATATTCAGCGTATAGGATTGTCCCTTGTAACGCAGATCCAGGGAGCGTTCAAATTCGAGTTGATCTGCCGGAATCCCCTCCTCCTCAAGCGCCGCAACTGCCTCGGTCGCGAGCTGTTTGAATGCGGCATCGATACGCGCATCTTTACGCTGCAGCAGCTCCCCCTGCCAGGTGCGTGAGAGCTGCCGGCCTGGCCGGGTTGTCAGCATACCCAGCGCCGACAGCACCCCGGCATGAATCGGCACCATCGCCTCACTCACTCCCAGCAACTCTGCCAGTGCGCACACATGCAAACCTCCGGCGCCACCAAAGCTGACCAGGGTATAGGCTTTGGGATCAGCGCCGCGTTCGATCGAGATCTTGCGCAGCGCCTGCACCATCTGCTCATTGGCAACAGTAATGACGCCCCGGGCAGCCTCATCCGTCGTGCATTGCATCGATTCTGCCAATTTCTGCATGGCTGTGTGCGCCGCATTGCTGTCAAGCTGCATGCGCCCCCCGAGGAAGGCATTCGCACGCAGACGCCCCAGCACAAGATTGGCATCTGTCACGGTGACAGCCGTTCCACCTTTTCCATAGCAGGCGGGACCGGGGTCAGCCCCTGCAGATTCGGGACCAATCTGCAGCATCCCTCCTGCATCCAGCCATGCAATCGAACCTCCGCCGGCGCCAATCGTATGCATATCCACCATTGAAACAGCAACAGGCCAGTGTGCAATATGGCCTTCACTGGTCAGCCGGGGCTCACCATCGATCAGGGCAACATCTGTCGAGGTGCCGCCCATATCAAATGTCAACAGCTGCTTCCTGCCGGCCAGCCGCCCAAGATAGCTGGCGCCGACAAGACCGCCGGCAGGTCCTGAGAGCAGCATGCGTACAGCCTCTCTTCCCGCCTGGGAGGCATCGATGGTGTCACCGGAACTCTGCATGATGGAGATGGCAGCCTGCGGCAACTGCTGCTGCAGACGCTTCACATAACCATCGACCAGCGGACCGATCCAGGCATTCAACCAGGTCGCGATGCCGCGCTCGTATTCACGGATTTCGGGCAGGACATCACTCGAAAGCGAGATAAAGATATCATCCGGCAGGATGTTTCTGATCTGCTGCTCAAAACGGGCATCTATCCATGAGAACAGCAGGTTGACGGCAATGGATTCGGGTTTAAGGGTTGCAACAACCTGCTCTATCTCATCCAGGTCGGCTTCACTCAGATCTTGCAGCACATCCCCCTGTGCAGAGAGTCGACCGCCCGTCTCATGACACCACTCT
>DAOUQU010000378.1 GCA_030625445.1 Gammaproteobacteria bacterium | reverse complement strand
GAGAGGAGGCCGTTGCAAAGAAACTGCCGGGTATTCGCCAGACCAGTATCACCTTCCTCGGCATCGATCCGGCCAGAGAGCCGATACCGGTCTTTCCGACTGCCCACTATGTGATGGGCGGCATTCCGACCAATCGTCACGGCGAAGTTGTCGCTCCATACAAGAAGGGGCCGGAGGAGGCTGTTCCCGGACTTTATGCGGCAGGGGAGTGCGCCTGTGTCTCGGTGCACGGCGCCAACCGCCTCGGCGGTAACTCGCTGCTGGATATTCTGGTGTTTGGCCGCACTGCGGCCGAGTCCATTCTGGAGTATCTGCATAAAAACCCGAATCATCGTCCACTGGATAAAGGCTCCCGGAAAAAGTCCGTGGCAAGGCTGCGTCGCTGGAACGATAAGGGAGAGGGTGAGAGCGTCGAGCAGCTTACGAGTGATCTGAAAAGAGTCATGGAGGATCACTGCGGCGTGTTCCGCACCGAAGAGGTGATGCAGCAGGGAGTGGCTGAACTCCACAAGATCCGCCAACGCATGAAAGCTGTGCGTTTGACGGATCATAGCAAAATCTTCAATACCGCACGCATCGAAGCGATGGAGCTGGAAAACCTGGTGGATATCTCCATGGCCGTGATGCTCGGGGCGCTTGCCCGGGAAGAGAGCCGTGGAGCCCACTCCCGCATGGACTTCCCGGAACGTGACGATGTTCACTGGATGAAGCACACGCTCTATTTTCTTGAAGAGGACAAACTGGAGTGGAAACCGGTGCGAACCCGCCCCCTGAGTGTTGACACTTTTCCGCCCAAGCCAAGGGTTTACTGATACAGGGTCTAGTGATGAAACTCGATGTCTACCGTTACAATCCTGAGCAGCAGGAGAAACCCCGGATGCAGTCTTTCGAGGTAGAGCTGCAGCCGGGCATGATGCTGCGCGATGCACTGCTGGAGATCAAACGCCAGGATGAATCCTTCACCTTTCGCCACTCCTGTGGAGAAGGAGTGTGCGGCTCCGATGGCGTCAATGTCAACGGCAGCAACTGCCTGGCCTGCATAACGCCAATCGAGAGTCTGAAAGAGCCGATACAGGTGAGACCCTTTCCGGGGCGCCCGGTAATTCGTGATTTGGTGGTCGACATGAGCCAGTTCTATCAGCAGTATCACAATGTCAAACCCTGGCTGATTCGCAAGGAGCCGGATCCTGAAATTGAATTTCTACAATCGCCGCATGAGCGCGCCCAACTCGATGGACTCTATGAGTGCATACTCTGCGGCTGCTGCTCAACAAGTTGCCCCTCTTTCTGGTGGAATCCGGAAAAATACCACGGCCCTGCAGCACTGTTGCAGGCATGGCGTTTTCTTGCTGACAGCCGTGACCAGGCCACGGATGAGCGCCTTGATGCACTCGAGGGGCCTTATAAGCTGTTTCGCTGTCATACGATCATGAACTGCGTCGAAGCCTGTCCAAAACAACTCAATCCCACAAAAGCGATCGGGCAGATCAAGAAGTTGATGCTGCGCAAGGGGATATAGGGGGAGGTTTTAGGTTGTTAAGTTTTAGGTTTTAGGTATGCCCTGAACCACCTAAAACTTCAAACCCAATACCAGGAGAGTCATGAAAAATCTAACAGAGCTGGATCCGCAACGCCTCAAATGGCAGTGCCGGCGTGGCATGCTGGAGCTGGATCTGCTGTTGATGAAGTTTCTTGAGGAGCGCTATGCTTCACTGAAAGAGCAGCAGAAGCTGGCTTTCGTCGAATTGCTTAAAGAGTCAGACCAGGATCTGCACGGGTGGTTTTTTGGGGAGTCGCAACCATTGGATACAGAATTAAAGAAAATCATTAAATTAATTACATAACAAATTAATTATAAAAGAGAATATAGC
>DAOUQU010000258.1 GCA_030625445.1 Gammaproteobacteria bacterium | reverse complement strand
CGCCGGTGCTCATTGTGTTTCAAATAGGGCCTGTCACCGCGCATGCGAAGGTGAACGCGATCATGTTGATTAATGTGGATATGGCGTGGAAGCCGCCTGACATGATGCCAGCGTCCACGGTCGTGATGATAGTAGTAGCCGGTTCGATAGTTGAAGTAGACACCGATTGACGGGTAGTAATCGTAGTCGTACCAGGGCTGCTGATAGGAGACGACAGTTCCCCCATAGGAGCTTTGATAACCATCACCAGCAACATAATAGGGGTCATAGCACCCTGATAACGCAAGCAGGATTACGCTGCAAACCGCTATCATAAACTTGCGGAAAGATCTTGTTACCGGCATCATCGAATCATCGGGACTCATCATATTGTTGAACAGGGCCTATCTACCTCTATTTCCACCCCTGTCACCTCCACCATGACTCCCATGCCGTCCTGAGCCCCTGTTTCCGTGCCGTTCCGAGCCCTTGCCACTGCCGCCCTTCCCCTGGTATTGACGCTGATAGCCCCTCCCTGATCTATCACCGGAATATTTTGTATTCCCCCTGTATTTGCGCCGGTGCTCATTGTGTTTCAAATAGGGTCTGTCACCGCGCATGCGAAGATGAACGCGATCTTGCTGATTAATGTGGATATGGCGTGGAAGCCGTCTGACATGACGCCAGCGCCCACGGTCGTGATGATAGTAGTAGCGGGTTCGATAGTTGAAGTAGACACCGATTGACGGGTAGTAATAGTAGTCGTACCATGGCTGCCGGTAGGAAACGACGGTGCCCACATAAGGAGTTCGATAGCCTACAGCGCCACCGACATAATAGGGGTCATAGCAGCCGGATGCAGTAAGTAATACAACACCACCGGCAACTGTCAACAACAGGGGTGTAGATTTTGCTTGCGACATCATGGACTCTCCTCGGGACTCATCAAATCTTTTAACTATTCAGCACACTGTGAGATCGTCACTGCAATTGGGCGTATCTACCGGAAAACGCCGTAAATACATCCATGCAGGTTCGTTTCGGCATCCATGCCTCAAACGTTTCCTTTAGATACACCCAACAGCAGCGACTTATTAGCACAATTGACAATATGCTGAATAGTTACCAAATCTTTTGACCAACAATGAATAGATTAGTTGCCTGCCGCAGCTGTTACAGGATATAAATAAAAGATGGCAATCATCACTCCAGCACTCTCAGCATCAGAAACAGCAGTTATTGCAAAACTCGCCCGGCTGATCTGGAATAAACACTATAGCAGCATTATCAGCCAGCAGCAGATCGACTATATGCTGGACAAATTCCAGAGCACAGCGGCGATTAACCAACAGATTGCCGACGGGATGCTCTATTTCCTTATCAGCAACAATAGCCAGCCTGCAGGCTACCTTGCAGTGATGCCGGATGCGAAAAGAGACAAGCTCCATATCAGTAAAATCTACCTCGATGCAGCACACCGTGGCCTGGGGCATGGAAAGCAGGCGCTTGATTTTATCGAACAGCAGTGCCGCGAAATGCGCATTCGGAAATTGTGGCTCACCGTCAACAAACACAACCACATCGCCATCAAGGCATATCGGCGTTGGGGATTCCACACTACAGGGTCGATTGTCACGGATATCGGCAATGGCTTCGTCATGGATGATTACGTCATGGAAAAATCCATCCACACATAAAAAGCCCCTAACCACACAACATACGGAATTATTTTCGCCATTTTTTCAACGTGTTCCGTGGCTCATAGATTTCGTCAGTTGCTCTCCCGCACCTGTCACATAGCATCAATCCCCTGTATCATTGCGCTCTGATTCATTCCATGAACCTGAAACAAGGCAATTCAATGACAGCAAAGATTCTTGATGGCAAAGCCATTGCCACCGACATCAAAGCATCACTCAGGGTAAAGGTCGACAAACTGCTGGCGGAAGGCAAACGCCGCCCCGGTCTGGCAGTGATCCTTGTCGGAGAGGATGCGGCATCGCAGGTCTACGTACGCAACAAAAGAAACTCCTGTGAAGAGGCTGGATTTCACTCCGAACTGATCCAGATGTCCGCCTCGACCGATCAGCAGGAGCTGCTGTCGCGCATCGACACCCTCAACGCAGACGATAATATCGACGGCATCCTGGTGCAGCTGCCGCTGCCTGCGCATATCGACGAGAACGCCGTCATCGAGCACATCGCCATCGACAAGGATGTAGATGGATTTCACACCTACAATGTCGGTCGCCTGACGCTGCGCACACCACTGCTGCGCCCCTGCACTCCCAAAGGGGTCATGACCATGCTGCAGAGGACAGGCATTGAACTGGAGGGCAAGGACGCCGTCATCATCGGCCAGTCCAATATTGTCGGTCGCCCGATGGCGCTGGAACTGCTTGCCGCGCGCTGCACCATTACCGTCTGTCACAGCCGAACCAAAGATCTCGAGGCCAAGGTCAAGGGAGCGGACATCCTGGTGGCTGCCGTAGGAATCCCCAATTTTGTTCCCGGAGAGTGGATCAAAAAAGGTGCGCTGGTGATCGATGTCGGCATCAACCGTCTCGAAAATGGTTCGCTCTGCGGCGACGTCGATTTCAAGGCGGCCTGTGACAATGCCGCATGGATCACTCCTGTTCCCGGCGGCGTCGGCCCGATGACTGTCGCCACGCTACTGCAGAACACCTATCAGGCATACAGCAGCAGAACTGCATAATCCCTTAATCCGGCGCCGTTTGGTATTTCTTAGGAGAACAGCATGTTGTTGAATATTATTCTTCTTATAGTGTTCATCGCGGTGCTCTTTCTGTTCGTCAAATTCGAGACGATTTTCCTGCCTGTGGCAATCGCATTAGCACTCGTATGCGTTGTGATAGTTGTTCAACACAACGCAAATGTATTGAAAATAGATGCAGCCATACTGAATGAACTTGAGCAGGA
>DAOUQU010000422.1 GCA_030625445.1 Gammaproteobacteria bacterium | reverse complement strand
GCCAGTTTGGCATAGAGTGATTGAAAGACGCCCCTGAACCAGCTCATTGCTGTTCTGCCATAAAGCGGTAGCCGACGCCCCAGGCTGTTTTGATATAGCTGGGTTTTGCCGGGTCTGGTTCGAGTTTGCCACGCAGCCGGTTGATATGAGAATTCACAGTATGTTCATAACCCTCGTGGTTATAGCCCCATACCTGTTCCAGCAACTGCATGCGGCTGAAAACCTCACCGGGATGGGAGGCAAAATAGAGCAGCAGGTCAAACTCCTTCGGCGTCAGCTCCAGCAGCTTGCCGTTACGCACGACTTCACGGCTCCCGGTATCGATTTGCAACCCCTTGAAGAGATATTTTTTAGACTCGCTCACCCCGCTCATCGCATCGGTGCGGCGCAGCAGCGCCTTGATACGCGCCAGCAACTCCATCAGGCTGAACGGCTTGGTCAGATAGTCATCCGCGCCGAGTTCCAGTCCCAGCACCCGATCCATCTCGGATGATTTGGATGTCAGCATCAAAATCGGCGTGTAGCTGTTTCCCTCGGCGCGGATGCGCTTACACACCTCAAGCCCGTCCATCAGCGGTAGCATCAGATCCAGGATCACCACATCAAAGCGACGCTGCTGGTAGCTCTTCCACCCCGCCTCACCGTCATGACAAACCACGGTCTCATGGCCGAGATCTGCCAGATGCAGACGAATCAATTCGGCAATGTCTTCGTCATCTTCGATGATGAGTATCTGCTTGTTCATTCAGGAAGTGTCTCTTATTCGATGACTTATCATAAAGCAGAACGGTTTTGCAGGTATCACGAAACCATAACAATCCGGATTGCCGCGTCATTCCACTCCTCGCAATGACAAGTGCGCCGTATGGCTGGTGCAATGCGCTGCGCTTATCGCACCCTATAATATAGTTTTAACTTTAATTTATTACTGTTTCTCATTGTTTATACTATGGTTTAATAAATTATTAATTTTTTTGACGCCTATACAACCCCACCTATCTTGCAATGATTCCCATCTCAGGCTGTCTATAGTTAGAGAGAGGATGCCTGAACAAGAAGAGAAATCAGAATCATCCACCTGAGGAGGAGATCTATGACTACGGCCATTGTTATCGTCATTCTCGTCGCTGTTTACTGGTTTCTGGCCTATCGTGAAGCAGCTCTGCAGTGGTGGGTGATCACAACCACCTTTGTCGTCGCCGCACTGATTGCCGGACAGCTGCTGTCGACTGCCACTGTTGCCATCATCTGCATCGGCGCACTCCTGTTCCTGATTCTATGGGGCGCCAGACCGGTACGCCAGCGCCTGATCAGCATGCCGCTGCTGCGACAGTTTCGCAAGGTCCTTCCGCCACTCTCAACGACCGAGCAGCAGGCGCTGGATGCAGGTACGGTGTGGTGGGATGGTGAACTCTTCTCAGGCAGGCCCGACTGGAAGCAGCTGCTTTCCATACCTCCCGCATCTCTCTCCGCCGAAGAGCAGGCCTTTATGGATGGCCCGCTGGAGACCCTCTGCAATATGATAAATGACTGGAATATTACGCACGAAGACCATGATTTATCTGTAGAAACATGGG
>DAOUQU010000223.1 GCA_030625445.1 Gammaproteobacteria bacterium | reverse complement strand
ACGTCCATGTAGGCCGATCTTATTACACCCTACGGGTTTTGTTTTCTCACAGATATTCTTTCATCTCCAATCTCTGTTTATCTGTGTGCATCTGTGGTTAAATCTGTTGCCCGGCTTGGATGAGCAGGCAGAATCCCGTATCATCCCAGCGTCTTTCCTACACCAAGTGACTCATCATGGATCTGTTTCAGATTATCCTGCTGGCCTTTATTCAGGGGCTCACCGAATTTCTTCCCATCTCCAGCTCTGCGCATCTCGTATTGACGCCTATGCTGATGGGTGTCGAAGACCAGGGGCTCTCTTTTGATATCGCCCTGCACATCGGTTCGCTGCTGGCCGTGATGATCTATTTTCGGCATGAAGTGGTCGCCATCACCTCCGATACTCTCGGCAGGCTTTTCGCCAGACAGGAGGCAACTGAAAACAGTCAGCTTGGATTTGCAATTGCTGTCGCCACCATCCCGATTGTGGTTGCAGGCGCCATCTATACGCTATCCGGCATCGAATTTCGTGGTCCGGTTATCATCGCTGCCGCCAGCATTCTTTTCGGCCTGCTGCTGTGGTGGGCGGATACCAAGCCCCGGCCGCACAAGAGCATCGAGCAGATCACGCTGAATGACGCCTTGATTATCGGCATCTTTCAGATCCTGTCGATCATCCCCGGCACATCACGCTCGGGCATTACCATGACAGCAGCACTGATGCTTGGATTTACCCGCACCGCCGCATCGAAGTTCTCCTTTCTGCTTGCCATACCAACGATCCTCATGTCTGCAGGCGTGGTCATCCTGAAGATCGCAAAGTCCGATGCTCCTCTCGACTGGAATGCGATGATTATCGGCGCGGTGCTCTCGTTCATCGTAGCCTACATCGCCATTTTCTACTTCCTGAAGTTGATCGAAAGAGTCGGCATGATGCCTTTTATCATCTATCGGGTATTGTTAGGTATACTGCTTCTTGTTATCTTTCTGTAATTCTATTTCTCTGACCAATCCATAGCCGCGGGATTTCGCCATGTCTCAAGCAAACACATCAGCCAATGTTGATCACGCCGAAGTTCGCAAGTTTGAACAACTCGCGTCGCGCTGGTGGGATCCAAACAGTGAGTTCAAGCCGCTGCATGACCTCAACCCGCTGCGACTGCAATATATTGATGAGCGCGCCTCACTCGATGGCAAAAGCGTGCTGGATGTCGGCTGCGGCGGCGGCATACTCTCCGAATCCATGGCTGCGCTTGGCGCCAGGGTCACCGGCATCGATGCCGGCCAGGCACCGCTCGAGGTTGCCAAACTGCATCTGCTGGAATCGGGACACGAGGTTGATTACCAGCACATCATGGTGGAGGATCTGGCCGAACAACAGCCTGAAAGCTTCGACGTGGTCACCTGCATGGAGATGCTGGAGCATGTTCCGGATCCGGGGTCTGTGATTTCAAGCTGTGCACGTCTGCTCAAACCCGGCGGCATGGCCTTCTTCTCGACCATCAACCGCAACCCCAAAGCCTGGATGCTTGCCGTCGTCGGCGCAGAGTATCTGCTGCAGATGCTGCCCAGGGGGACGCATGAGTATGCAAAATTCATCAAGCCCTCGGAACTTGACCAGTGGATCAGGGAAGCGGGGCTGGCCATGACCCACATGACCGGCATGACCTATAACCCGCTGACACGCATCTACAAGCTCAATGAGCGTGATGTGGATGTCAACTACCTGGTTACTGCCCGCAAAGATGGCTGACATCCGCGCATTGCTGTTTGATCTCGACGGCACCTTTGCCGATACCGCGCCTGACCTCGCCTATGCATTGAACGAGACCCTGGCTGCGTTTGACGAACAACCCCTGCCTTACGAACGGATACGCCCCGCTGTATCGCACGGCGGCGTCGCTCTGATCCGCCTCGGCTTCGAGATGGAACCTGAGGAGCAGGGTTTCGAGGAGCGCCGCCAACATCTGCTGCAGGTCTATGAAAACAACATCTGCAGAGAGACCGTACTCTTTGACGGCATTCAGGCGCTCATCGAACAGGCTGAACTACAAAAGCTGCCGTGGGGGATCATCACCAATAAACCCGCATGGCTGACAGACCCGCTGATGCAGGCGATGGGGCTCTCAGAGCGGGCCGGCTGCATCATCAGCGGCGACACCTGTGAACACAACAAACCCCATCCGCAACCGATGCTGCATGCCGCCGATCTGATCAACACCGATCCGCAGCACTGCATCTATATCGGAGACGCCAGGCGCGATATCGAGGCCGGAAAGGCAGCAGGAATGCTCACCGCTGCTGCATTGTATGGCTATATAGAAGCCGATGACCCGCCATCCACCTGGGATGCAGACTGGCAGATCGAGACTCCGCAGGAGTTGCTGCGGCTGCTTTTATGAAAAATCCCCTCACCCCAACCCTCTCCCGGAGGGAGAGGGAGTCATACAAATGAGACACACATGACCACACTCAACGACTCCACCATTCTCATCACCGGCGCCGGCAACGGCATTGGCCGCGCCGTCAGCAAGGCTAGCGCTGCTGCAGGGGCCAGCGTAATCCTGCTGGACAAACAACTGCCGGCGCTGGAGTCACTCTATGACGAGATCGTCGCCAGCGGTAGTCCTGAACCTGCGCTCTATCCCATGGATCTGGCGGGCGCTACGGCCGAGAACTATGAGCTCATGGCGCAGCAGCTTGGTGAGAATTTCGACACGCTGGAGGGCATCGTGCACAACGCCGCCGCCCTGCCCTACCTGAGCCGCATCGATGACTACGACGTCAGCACATGGTTTGAGGTGATGCAGGTCAATCTGAATGCCGCCTTTATTCTCACCCGGAGTCTGCTACCGCTGCTGCGCAGGGCAAAGCAGGCATCCATTGTTTTTTCGGCGGACAAGGTGGGGCAGCAGCCCAAGGCCTACTGGGGAGCCTATGCGGTTTCCAAGGCGGGGCAGATTGCATTGATGCAGACACTGGCCGATGAACTGGAGGGCAGTAGCAATATACGGGCAAATGCCGTCAACCCGGGGCCGACGCACACAGCATTGCGTCATAACGTCTATCCGGGTGAGGATGTCACCACGCTCAAAGGTCCGGAGGAGCTAGTCCCGCTCTACCTGTGGTTGCTGTGCAATGAGAGCAGCAAGACCAATGGCGAAGTGATCGATTTTGAGAGTTGGAGCAAATGATAAAGTTGGCAGTTGGCAGTTGGCAGTTGGCAGTTGGCAGTTGGCAGTTGGCAGTTGGCAGTTGGCAGTTGGCAGTTGGCAGTTGGCAGTTGGCAAAACTCTAATCTGATG
>DAOUQU010000407.1 GCA_030625445.1 Gammaproteobacteria bacterium | reverse complement strand
GTACGTTTGGTGTTGACGAAAATGATGGTGCGTGAAGGTTCGTGATGATGCATCAAGCCAATCAGCAGCGCGATCTTCTCGTCATTGGATATCATGTAGCCGCGTTGGGTGACATTCTCTCCAGTGACGGTGTCCGTTTCGATCTTGATGACCTGCGGGTCATTCATGTGCTCGTAGGCAAGCTCTGAGACGCGAAAGCTGAGGGTTGCGGAGAACAGCATGCCGAGACGTTTTTCCGGCGGGGGCATACGATTCAGCAGATAGCGGATATCCGTGATAAAACCCAGGTCGAACATGCGGTCGGCTTCATCGATGATCACCACCTGGAGTGCGCGCAGGTTGTAGATATGCTGTTTGAAATAGTCGATCAGGCGGCCGGGTGTGCCGATCAGGATATCGACATCTTTCAGTGAATCGCGCTGCTGCTCGTAACCCGAGCCGCCGTAGACCACGCGCATCTTGTGACCGCAGTGCTTACCCAGTTGCTCCGCATCCTTGTGGATCTGGATGGCAAGCTCCCGGGTCGGTGCCACAATGAAAGCACGCGGCTGATTGGGCTTGCGGTCATGGGGGGCAGGGTGATCATGTAAAAACTGCAGTGTCGCAACCATGAAGGCAGCCGTCTTGCCGGTGCCTGTCTGCGCCTGTCCGGCAACATCCCTGCCCTCGATGGCAACCGGGATGCTCTGTTGCTGGATGGGGGTACAGTGCGTAAAACCTGCTTCATCCAGACCCTGCTGGATACTTTTATCGAGATTGAAGCTGGCAAATGTCGTATCGGTTAAGTGTTTATCGCTCATGGCGACGTAGCATACCGCAAAGGAGTGGTTTTTGCTTCAGTATCCTCTGAATAACTTACATCAGCTATCGAGGCGTTTGACCTCGAGTTCCTCTACTAATCGGTCGACCTCGTCACGGTTGCATAGCCCTGTTCCGGCATGGGTCGTTGTCGCTGTTCCACAGGCGACGCCGAGTTTCAATGCGGTGGCGCTGTCTCCTCCTGTAGCATAGGTGGCCACCAGTCCCGCCAGCAGTGCATCGCCCGAGCCAACTGTAGAACGGATATGCGTCTTTGGCGGTGTGCAGACATAAGTGTAGTTTGAATCCAGCAGCAGAGCGCCATACTCTCCGAAGGTGACGCAGACATGATTCAAATTATGATCCTGCTGGAATTGACGGGTAATGGCAACGACCTCATCAAGTTTGCGCAGTTTTTTGCGGGTATACATCTCAAGCGCATATTGATTCACTCTGAGCAAAAATGGTTTTGAATCAAGGGATTTTTCCAGCAGGGTTCCGTAGGCATCGACCACGGCTTTGCCTCCCTGTTTCCTGATTTGCCTGGCGAGGCGGCCATAGGTGTCGTCAGGAACGCCGGGAGGAACCGAGCCGCTCATGATGCCGAAGCCGCTGTTGCAGGCTTTCATGAATGACTCCTCTATCTCCTGTAATACGGTTTCAGGAACATCCGGTCCGCTGCCATCGACTTCACACTGCCCCTGGGGACTGCGCTGCATGATGATCGTGTTGATGCGCGACTCACCTTCGACACTAAGATAGTGGAGGTCATGGAGTTCATACTGCAGCAGCTGCAGCACAAACTCTCCAACATGCCCGGCAATGATGCACGAGCAGTTGACAGGGATGTCCAGCCTGCTGAGAGTCTCCGAGACATTGATGCCGTTCCC
>DAOUQU010000193.1 GCA_030625445.1 Gammaproteobacteria bacterium | reverse complement strand
GTTCCGTCAAAAATATGAAGAGAAGAAGAACAAGCTGACCGCTGGTGACGATCTGGCACCCGGCGTGCAGAAGATGGTCAAGGTCTACGTTGCAGTTAAACGCCGTATCCAGCCAGGTGACAAAATGGCAGGGCGTCATGGCAACAAGGGTGTTATCTCCAAGGTCGTGCCCGTCGAGGATATGCCCTACGATGAAAACGGCAGGCCGGTCGATATTGTATTGAACCCGCTTGGCGTACCATCGCGGATGAATATCGGCCAGATTCTTGAGACCCACCTTGGTTGGGCCGCCAAGGGGCTTGGCGAGCGTATCGGCGAAATGCTGGACGCGCAGAAAAAAGTCTCCGAAATCCGGGGGTATCTTGACAAGATATACAACTCCAGCGGTAAGCAGGAGGATCTTGACAGCTTCAATGACGCTGAAATCCTGGAGATGGCTAACAATCTGCGCGATGGCGTGCCGATGGCGACGCCTGTCTTTGACGGCGCCCATGAGAGTGATATCCACAACATGCTGGAGTTGGCCGGACTGCCGAGAAGCGGTCAGACACTGCTTCACGACGGCCGCACAGGTGAACCTTTCGAGCGGGAGGTAACAGTCGGTTATATGTATATCCTGAAACTCAACCACCTGGTTGATGACAAGATGCATGCCCGTTCAACCGGCCCATACAGCCTTGTCACCCAGCAGCCGCTGGGCGGAAAAGCACAGTTTGGAGGCCAGCGCTTCGGTGAGATGGAGGTGTGGGCGCTTGAAGCCTATGGCGCCGCCTATACCCTGCAGGAGATGCTGACCGTCAAGTCCGATGATGTCAACGGGCGCACGCGTATCTACAAGAATATTGTGGACGGCGACCATCGTATGGAGCCAGGAATGCCGGAGTCTTTTAATGTGCTGGTGAAGGAGATACGCTCCCTTGCCATCAATATTGAGCTTGAGCAAGAGTAAGCCGTCAGGAGAATCAAATTATGAAAGATCTAATGAACATCCTCAAGCAGGATCAGGTTGAAGAGTTTGATGCGATCCGTATTGGCCTGGCGTCACCGGATATGATCCGCTCCTGGTCATTTGGTGAAGTCAAGAAGCCTGAAACCATTAACTACCGCACCTTCAAGCCGGAGCGTGAAGGGCTCTTCTGCGCCAAAATTTTTGGTCCGGTCAACGATTTTGAGTGTCTGTGTGGCAAATACAAGCGCCTCAAGCACCGCGGTGTGGTGTGTGAGAAGTGCGGCGTGGAAGTCACGCTCTCCAAGGTGCGTCGCGAGCGCATGGGGCATATCGAGCTGGCGGCGCCTGTCGCCCATATCTGGTATCTCAAATCACTGCCGTCGCGTATCGGCTTGCTGCTTGATATGACGCTCAAGGATATCGAACGGATTCTCTATTTTGAATCCTATGTCGTTGTCGATCCCGGCATGACGACCCTTGAACGCAGCCAGCTGTTGACTGATGAGCAATATCTGGAAGCGATCGAAGAGTATGTCGACGAATTTGATGCGCGTATGGGGGCGGAAGCAGTCTATGAACTGCTGCGCTCCATCGATATTCCCAAAGAGGTCGAGCAGATCCGCGAGGATATGACGGCGACGCGTTCCGAGACCAAGATCAAGAAATACAGCAAGCGCCTGAAGTTGCTGGAATCACTGCACGAATCCGGCAATAAGCCGGAGTGGATGGTGTTGAAAGCGCTGCCGGTACTGCCGCCGGAACTGCGTCCCCTGGTGCCGCTGGATGGCGGCCGCTTTGCGACTTCCGACCTCAATGATCTCTATCGCCGCGTCATCAACCGCAACAACAGACTCAAGCGGCTGCTGGATCTTCTGGCCCCGGATATTATCGTGCGCAACGAAAAGCGCATGCTGCAGGAGTCTGTCGATGCATTGATCGACAACGGACGCCGCGGGCGTGCGATTACAGGCACCAACAAGCGTCCGCTCAAATCCCTGGCCGATATGATCAAGGGCAAACAGGGGCGTTTTCGCCAGAATCTGCTGGGCAAGCGGGTCGACTACTCCGGTCGTTCGGTAATCGTCGTCGGTCCAACCCTGAGGCTGCACCAATGCGGTCTGCCGAAGAAGATGGCGCTGGAGCTGTTCAAGCCGTTTATTTTCAGCAAGCTGCAACTCAAGGGGCTGTCGAATACCATCAAGGCGGCCAAGAAGATGGTCGAGCGCGGAGATCCCGAAGTGTGGGATATCCTCGATGATGTGATCCGCGAGCACCCGATCATGCTCAATCGTGCGCCGACGCTTCACCGCCTCGGTATCCAGGCGTTTGAACCGGTGCTCATCGAGGGCAAGGCGATTCAACTGCATCCACTGGTGTGCACAGCGTTCAATGCCGACTTCGATGGCGACCAGATGGCGGTGCATGTGCCTCTCTCCATCGAGGCGCAGCTGGAAGCGCGCACCCTGATGATGTCTTCCAACAATATTCTCTCCCCGGCCAATGGCGAGCCTATCATCGTGCCGTCGCAGGACGTGGTGCTGGGGCTCTATTACATGACGCGTGAGCGTATCAATGCCAAAGGCGAGGGTATGGTATTTGCCGACCCGCGTGAAGTGTTGCGCGCCTATGATTCAGGCGCTGTCGCGCTGCAGGCCAAAGTCAAAGTGCGCATCTCGGAAAAGTTGCTGAATGATGATGGGGAAATGGAGAGCAGTCGCAGCATCGTCGAGACCACGGTTGGACGTGCGCTGTTAAAGGATATCCTGCCCGATGGAATGCCTTTCGAGATGCTGCAGCGTCCGCTTGGCAAGAAGGCGATCTCCGCCCTGATCGATGCCTGCTACCGTAACCAGGGTCTCAAAGAGACGGTTGTTTTTGCCGACCAGTTGATGTACACCGGTTTCCGCTATGCAACCAAAGCTGCCGTCTCTGTTGCTGCAAAAGATATGATCGTGCCCGAAGAGAAAGAGACGATCCTTGAGCATGCTGAAGACGAGGTCAAAGAGATTCAGCAGCAATATGCATCCGGCCTTGTCACCCAGGGCGAGCGCTACAACAAGGTTGTAGATATCTGGTCGCATACCAACGACCTGGTCGCCAAGGCGATGATGGACAAGATTTCAAAAATGACTGTTACCGATAAAGATGGCCACGAGAGTGAAACGGACTCGTTCAACTCGATCTACATGATGGCGGACTCCGGAGCACGAGGTTCGGCGGCGCAGATACGGCAACTTGCCGGTATGCGTGGTTTGATGGCAAAGCCGGACGGCTCCATCATCGAAACGCCGATCAAGGCGAACTTCCGTGAAGGCCTCGATGTACTGCAGTACTTCATCTCTACGCACGGCGCGCGTAAAGGTCTTGCTGATACGGCATTGAAAACCGCCAACTCCGGTTATCTGACGCGTCGCCTGGTTGATGTAGCCCAGGACATGGTGGTGTTGATTGATGTCTGCGGCACCGAAGAGGGTTTGATGATGACCCCCATCATTGAAGGTGGCGATGTTGTCGAACCGCTGAGTGAACGCATCCTCGGACGCATCCCTGCGAAGGATGTCTATGCGCCCGGCTCTGATGTGGTTGAGTGTGAAGCAGGAACACTGCTGGACGAGGAATGGGTTGAAAAACTGGATGAGGCGGGTGTCGATCAGGTGCTGGTGCGTTCTGCCATCACCTGTGAAGCGCGCACCGGCGTTTGTGCAGCCTGTTATGGTCGTGATCTTGCGCGCGGACACCTGGTCAACGAAGGTGAAGCCGTCGGTGTTATCGCTGCCCAGAGTATCGGTGAGCCCGGCACCCAGCTGACCATGCGCACCTTTCATATCGGCGGCGCCGCATCGCGATCTGCCGCC
>DAOUQU010000022.1 GCA_030625445.1 Gammaproteobacteria bacterium | reverse complement strand
CTCATTCGATCTGCGCTATCTGCTCGATGGCCACAACATCGAGATCCTGCTGGGACGCTACCGGGGAGAGATTGCCGCAGTTGCAGTTGCGGTTAGCGAAGGGGGATTCGATTACGCCATGGTGTCGCAAATCCTTTCGGGAAAACGACGCCCGCATGGACATCTTGCACCTCAGACACTGGCGCTCCACTGTGCCCAGCCGCAGGCGCTGCAGCACAACTTTTTGCGTATCATGCGTATAGCCGTTCATCCGGCAATCCGCAGAAATGGCGTTGCCACCGCGCTTTTAAAAGAACTTGCATCCACAGCAGAAGAGATCGACACGGTCTGCACCAGTTTTGGCGCCACCAGTGACTTGATGGCTTTGTGGCGAAAAAACAGTTTCCAGCCGGTGCGCCTCGGATTGACTAGAGAGGCATCCAGCGGCTGTCACTCGCTGCTGATGCTCCAGCCGGTCACTGAGAATGGCAAGCAGCTGTTGCAGCAGGCGCAAGGACGTTTCCTCAAACAACTTCCACTGCTGCTCACTGACAGCTTGAAGAAACTGGAGAGCAGAATCTTCCTGCCGCTGCTTCAGGACGCCATGCACAGCCATGATGTATCGTCAGGCAGCAGAGAACTGCTGAGTCGCTTCGCTGCCGCTCAACTCCCGTTTGACGCCGTATTCCCAGAACTCGTGGAGCTGGCAATATGGGCTTCCCGAAGCGGCTATGCAGTAAGACTCGACGACCAGCAGCAGGAGCTCTTCTTTTGCAGAATTTTACAGAGAGAAGCTATCCAGAGTCTTGCCACAAGGTTGCAACTGGCCGGAAAGCGCGAGGTGCAGCGCTCACTGCAGCACGCTGTTCAAAAACTGCTCTGAGAATAAGGTCTCAATAACTCCGTGCAGGAAGCAGTCCGTAGGCCGGATGAGCGTAAGCGAAATCCGGCAACACAAAGCCGGATGGCGGCGCTGGAAGATCTTGCATTGAATCAAAGATCGGTGAAAGCGCCTTATCCGGCCTACAACCTGAAGAAAAATCTACCACGAAAATCACGAACCACACGAAATGGTCAAACTTCTTTTTTCGTGCTTTTCGTGATTTTCGTGGTTGAAAATCCTTTCATTGTTAACAATCAATGAATCAGCGTCAGGTACTCCATGCGCGTTGCCTGGGATTTGCGAAAAGCGCCCAGCATCACCGAGGTTTTCATGACCGAGTTTTGCTTCTCTACGCCGCGCATCTTCATGCAGAGATGCTCCGCCTCAATGGTGACAGCAACACCCGCAGGCTGAATCGCCTGTTCGATGGCATCTGCAATCTGCACCGTCATATTCTCCTGAATCTGCAGACGGCGCGCATACATATCGACAATACGGGCGATTTTAGAGAGCCCGATCACCTTTCCCCTCGGCAGATAGGCAACGTGCGCCTTACCGATAAACGGCAGCATGTGATGCTCACACAGCGAGTAGAGTTCGATATCCTTGACGATCACCATGTCGTCATTGCTGGTTTCGAAGACCGCCTTGTTAACCACTTCATCCAGCGTCTGGTGGTAGCCTTTGCATAAAAACTCCATCGCCTTGGCAGCCCGCTGCGGTGTTTTCAGCAGTCCGTCGCGCTGCAGATCTTCACCAACTCCCTCGATAATGCCGGAATAGTGTTGTATCAACGCATCCTGTGACATGATTCTCACCTCTATTGTTTTGATTCAGATCTGATTGTATGCGACCCAAGAGTACAACAGCAAACCTGTTTTGTTCAGTGATTTACCCGCACCTCCTCTGGTGAGAATCAGCGCTTAACTGTATTATGCAACTGTGAAGCTACGCACCTACATCCTGTTGATCCTGCTGCTGTTCGCACTGACGCCTATGGCGCTGTTGTTGACATTCGGACTGCCGCCGGTGCTTGATCGTCTTCAGATCTTCTATCAGCAGGCGCATCTGCAGCAGCTGCGCGCCGATTTTCGTGATCTGGATCAGCACATGGCCAGCCGCCAGGCGCTCACCGGCGTAGTGGCAAAACTGCCTGAGCCCGGCATTATCGTCAGCTCTGACAACAATGATGCAACAAAGACCTGGGAAGTCCGCTCTCGTTACACGGAATGGATCAATCGTCTCTTCGGCAAAAGCCTCGATATTATCAGCATCAATTTTCTGGATGAGAATGGTACAGCCCGTTTCTGGCTGGAAAGAGAGAAGAGAGGAGATCTGCTGAAGAAGACAACCACCCGTCCCGATATGCCCAGCCACGCTTTTCTCACTTCGGTGCTGAAAGCAGGCCCGTCTGCCGTGCTCGTCAGCCCGATCCGCACCGAATATGATGACCAGCAGCGTGGACTGCTGCGCCTCTATATCGCCAGTGCAATCAGGAATAACAAGGGTGAAGCTACGGCGATGGTTGTCATAACCGTTGATCCCGGTGGACTGGCTCGCGCCTATCGTGACACCCTGTGGGTGAAAAATGATGGCAGCTACCTCTATACCTCCAGGAATTCACCCGCCGGCAAAGCCTTCGAGGATTTCCCCGGTCTTGACAAAATTTTCAAGCGGGGAAGAATCGGATTATGGACTGATGATGAGGATCACCGCATGTTCTGGGTTCCGATGTTTCGCACCGAGAACGGCGATCCTCTGTGGGTGGGGCGTATCGTCGATGAATCACCCCTGGCCAGTCTGCGCAGAAGCCTGTTGATTACAGTCGCCATCGTCTCTCTGCTGGTGCTCATTGGCGTGTGGCTGCTGGCAAACTGGTTTGCCGATCGCCTCGATCGTATCAGTAAGGAGCTTGGTAGTGGCGTGCACCGTATCGTTGAGAATAATGAAGAGGTCAAATTTTCGTGGGACAAACCCCATGAACTGCATATTCTTGCCGGTAATCTGACGCGCCTGGCCTCGACCCATGCCAGAAACAACCGCAATCTGCGCACGCATACCCGGCAGCTTGAGCAGAGTAACCGCTTCAAAACCGAATTCCTCGCCAATGTCTCCCATGAGCTGAAAACACCGCTCAACTCGATCATGGTGCTCTCGAAAATTCTCAAGGAGGATGCTGCGCTGCCGGCGGCTCAACAGCAAAAAGCCGATGTCATCCATCATGCCGGCAGGGATCTGCTCGGATTGATCGACAACATCCTCGAACTATCGCGCATCGAGTCCCTGGACGAAGAGCTCAAACTGGAAGAGATCAATTTGCGGCAGCTGCTTGATGACACCATCGCTTTGATGCGTCCGCAATTTGAGGAGAAAGGCCTCTCCCTGAAGCTGGAATATGCAACAGATACGCCATCTACAATCACTTCTGACTCCGACAAAATCCGTCAGATCCTGAAAAACCTGCTGAGTAATGCCGTCAAATTTACCGACCGGGGCGGCATCACTATAACCGTCAAGATGCTGTTCAATGCCGATTATCGCGGTCAACCGCTGCATATTACCGTCAGCGACAGCGGTATCGGCATTCCCGTTACGCAGCAGAAGCATATCTTTGAGGCCTTTCGCCAGGCAGACGGTTCTATTCGCCGCCGTTTTGGCGGCACCGGCCTCGGACTCAATATCAGCCGTCGCCTGGCTGCACTGCTGGGGGGCTATCTTGATCTAACGAGCACCGAGAACCAGGGGGCGGCATTCACACTGGCTCTGCCGCTTGAGTATTATCGCAGTCAACCTGCGGAGACTCCCTGGCATGAGAAGACAGCAGAACCCGAAAACGAACAGGTCACCTCAATCGTTGCAGCCTCAACACCACCGGCAGCCGACTTCAGCGGCCAAACGGTGATGCTGGTCGAAGACAACATCGATACCATGCTGCAGCTGACGCAAATCATGAGCCACTGGGGCATCACCGTCATTGCCGCCACCGACGAGGATGAGATCAGGGAGGTGCTGCGTGAAGAGCCTGAGTGCCTGCTGATTATCATCAACAGCCGCATCTGCGACACCAATAACTGTGATAGCATCTCTATTATTCAAAATGAAAAAATTTCAGGGACCATTATTGCACTCGCCGAGGATTGCACACTGATCAATGAAGAGCTGATGCAGGCTGCCAGTGATTGCCTGACAACGCCGATAAACGCACAGCAGTTAAAATCCATCATCGATGAGTCTATTAACATCTAAATGACCAGATATACCAATTTCAAACTGCTGATTGTCGATGACAATCCGGACAACCTGTTTACCCTGCGCGCATTGATCGAACAGCATATGAACGCCGCTGTGCTCGATGCAAATTCAGGCAGGGAGGCGATCGAAATTGCTTTGGCTACGCCGGATCTGGACCTGATTGTGCTGGATATCCAGATGCCCGGCATGGATGGTTTTGAAACTGCCTCCCTGCTGAAGGTCCGTAAAAAAACCCAAAATATCCCCATCATCTTTCTCACTGCAGCATTCAAAACGGAGGATTTTCAGCAGCGTGGTTATGATGTTGGCGCTGCCGACTATCTGCTCAAACCGATTGACGACAATCAACTGATCAACAAACTCAGCACCTACTTTCGTCTCATCGAAAAAGAGCGGCAGATGAACCGCCTGCTGGAGGAGAAAGTCAAACAACGCACTGCTGAACTGAATGAAACCAGAGAGCATTTACAAAATATTTTCCGGGCCATGGGAGAGGCGCTGCTGGTGCTTGACCCTGAAGGGAAAGTGACCGAGGCTAATCCTGCCGCCTGCAGGATGCTGGGTTATGCAGAGAGTGAACTCATCGCACTCTCCATCGGCGACCTGTTTGAAGAGGAGACTGACCAGCAGGCGGATGCTTTCATGGGCACATGGCTCGAGGCGCTGATACGCAGCGGCGCCATTCCCAGCATTGACGCACGCTTTATTACCAGCAGCGGCAAACGCATCCCCATTCTTTTTTCCCGTACGGCAATTACCGATGAAGATGGCAAGTTGCGCCATATCATCTGTATCGCCAAAAACATGAGTGGTTATCAGAAGATCGACTCTGACGGGGAAATATCTCAATGAATCGGCTGGATGGGGGTTCGGGGGAAGGTAAGACTATACTCAGATTACATTCCATTGATAAACGCCCCTTCCCCCGTAGAATAACTTGTTGGAATGCACTAGACGATGAGCGAAACGATTCGTCCAGTGCATTCTGGCGCTTCACAGGAGTCACGGCATGAGTAATGAAACACCTGATATCAACAACGAAGACACCACGCTGACTGCCAATGCACTGAAAGCGATGGCGCACCCGCTGCGCTGGAAAATTCTCTGCACCCTGGGTGAACGTGAACTCTCGGTCGGTGAAATCGTTGAGCAGACAGGCACATCACAGAGCAATATCTCCCAACACCTGGACCAGTTGCGCAACAAACACATCCTGGTCTCCAGAAAAGAGGCCAACCGTATCTACTACAGAATCAGAAACTACAAGCTACTCGAATTGATCGGCGTCATGCGCAACGTGCTCTGCCCGACAAATCTGAATGACAATCCGCCAGAGTAATAATCCTTGAGTGACCAACATCTTCACACATGAATCAAATCTCAATAATAACTCTCGCAAAGACGCAGAGACGCAAAGGATTTTTCTTGGCGGGCTTGGCCTACATGGATGTAGGTCAGGGGCGTAAGCAGGACGCGGAAGCTTTGCGTCTTTGCGAGAGACGAAAAGATCTTCAAGCATCGTGAATCTGGGGCCTAGTCGAGCCAAACACTGACATGATTACAGAAATACTGCTGGTTATTGCAGCCTACCTGCTGGGATCCATCTCAAGCGCCATTATTGTATGCCGTCTGATGGGACTACCCGACCCCCGCACCCTGGGGTCCAACAATCCCGGCGCCACCAATGTCCTGCGCATCGGTGGCAAAAAGGCTGCCGCGATTACTCTCTTTGGTGACGGGCTAAAGGGATTTATTCCGGTATTTATTGCCCTTAAGCTGGGGGTCAGTCCCCTGGTTCTGGGCCTCACCGGCCTGGCTGCGTTTTTGGGGCATCTCTACCCCATTTTTTTTGGCTTCAAGGGCGGCAAGGGGGTTGCAACCGTCCTGGGAGTTCAATTCGGATTTTCATGGGTGATTGGGGCTGCAATTGCCGGCATCTGGCTGTTCGTTGCCTACGGCCTGAAAATCTCCTCACTGGCCGCATTGATTGCAATGGCGCTGGCGCCGCTGGTGGTGTGGTATTTCTCTCGGGAGCCGGCACTAATCACTATTCAGGCGATCATCTCCATCATTCTCTTCTGGCGGCACCGTACCAATATCCGTGATCTGCTGTCAGGAACAGAGGGCAAACTCACCGACAGCGAATAGAGAAGGATCTTTTATTAACCACTGAACACACGGACGACACGAAATTAGCCCGTAGGGTGCAAAAAGCGACAGCGCATTACACCATCAGTTCGGAAATCACCCTCTTCCCTCGCTACCCGCTACTTTGTGTTCCTCACTCCCCGCTACTCACCACTTTCTCCTCCCATCAACAAGCCTGCAACTCACTCATCGGCCAGCGCGGGTTGACCTGGAACCCTGCACCTTCATGCTGCCCCGCCCGCAAGCGCAGCCATCCTGCATAGGCAATCATGGCGCCATTATCGGTGCAGAACTCGGGGCGCGGATAGAAAGCCCGGCCACCCAATTTCTGCAACTCTTCATCGATGCGCTGCCGCAGTTGGCTGTTTGCACTGACGCCACCGGCCATGACCAGTTGGGTGATACCTGTTTGTTTGATTGCGCGCCGGCATTTGATCACCAATGTGTCAATCACCGCATCTTCAAATGCACGGCAAATATCTGCCCGCAGTTGATCATCCCTGCTCTCTGCCTGCTGCCAGGTAGTCAGAGCAAAGGTCTTGAGTCCACTAAAGCTGAAATCGAGTCCGGGACGATTCGTCATCGGGCGGGGAAATCTGAATCGCAGAGGGTCACCCTGCTGCGCCAGTAAGGAGAGTTCCGGACCGCCGGGATATGGAAGCCCCAGCATTTTTGCAGTCTTGTCGAAAGCCTCGCCAGCAGCGTCATCGAGGCTCTCACCAAGCAGTCTGTAGTCACCGATACGCTTAACCTCAACAAGCTGTGTGTGCCCCCCTGAGACCAGCAGCGCGAGAAACGGAAATTCCGGCTGAGACTCCTCCAGCAATGGCGCCAGAAGATGCCCCTCCATGTGGTGGACACCGATAGCCGGGATATCCAGCGACCATGCCAGGCTCCTGCCGGTGGCAGCGCCAACCAGCAGCGCGCCGACCAGGCCCGGCCCCTGTGTATAGGCGATGCCATCCAGATCTGTGGATTGCAAACCACACTGTTTCAACAGCACATCGATCAGCGGAATCAGTTTGCGCACATGATCACGTGATGCCAGTTCAGGAACCACACCACCATACTCTGCATGCAACGCGATCTGACTGTGCAGCATATCGCCAAGCAATCCCTTGTCAGAGTCATACACAGCGACTCCTGTCTCATCACAGGATGTTTCAATTCCAAGTACACGCATAATTTGGCCGGCAAGCTGTTATCAATAATGCATTATATTGCCACACGGGCATCTGACACACCGTGAAGTACGGATTTAGAAAAAAACCCTTCAGAGCTTTGCTCACTATTGCAATTCCAGACAAAGAGAGTAAAATTCAGCGGCTAATTTGATTGAATGCATATAAATTCCTTTGAGGGGACCACATGCCGAGTGTACGCGTTAAAGAAAACGAACCTTTTGATATTGCCCTGCGCCGTTTCAAGCGCACCTGTGAGAAAGCCGGAATTCTGGCTGATGTTCGACGTCGTGAATTTTACGAAAAGCCGACCTGGGAACGCAAACGCAAGAAAGCCGCCGCAGTAAAACGGCACCAGAAAAAATTGTCGCGCGAGAATCGCCGTTGGGAACGCCGTTACTGAGCAGCAGTATAATGTTGAAAGCAACACTGCAGAAAGATCAAATCAAAGCAATGAAGTCTGGCGATAAAAAACGCCGCCAGATCATACGCCTGATGATGTCGGCAATCAAACAGATTGAAATCGACAACCGCAAGGAACTCAGTGATGATGATGTCATCGCGGTACTTGGCAAAATGCTCAAGCAGCGTCGCGACTCTCACACCCAGTATACCGATGCGGGTCGCAACGACCTTGCCGAGCAGGAAGCATTTGAAATAACCATCATCAATGAGTACCTTCCTGAAGCGCTCTCCGATGATGAAGTCGCTGCCATTATCGATGAGATTATCACCTCCACCGGCGCTGCATCCCCCAAAGATATGGGCAAGGTGATGGGGCAGTTGAAGGCAAAATTACAGGGCCGCGCCGACATGGGCGCCGCCAGTGCACTGGTCAAGCAGAAACTGACTGCCTAATCGCACATCTAGTGCTAAGCTTGCATTCATGGCAGGCTTGATTCCCCCTGAATTTATCGACCAACTCCTCTCACGCATCGATATCGTGGAGGTGATTGACCCGCGTGTGCCATTAAAAAAGGCAGGCCGGGAATTTCAGGCATGCTGCCCTTTCCACACAGAAAAAACCCCCTCCTTCACCGTCAGCCCGCAAAAACAGTTCTATCACTGCTTCGGCTGCGGTGCACACGGCACTGCCATCGGCTTTTTGATGGAGTATGACCACCTGAATTTCGTTGAAGCCATTGAAGAGCTGGCAAACAGTGCCGGCATGGAAATCCCGAAAGGGACCGGGGGCGGCAAGCCCGCCGAAGATCACACCCCTCTCTACCAGATGCTGCAACAGGCAAGCGACTATTTCCAGCAACAGTTACGCCAGCATTCTGATGCAGGCCTGGCAACAGAATACCTCAAGCAACGCGGCCTGAGCAGCAAAATTGCCGCAGAGTTCAACATCGGCTTCGCACCTCCCGGGTGGAGTAATCTGATCAATGTACTTGGTCGGGATCAAAATAGCCGGCAACTGCTGCACAAAGCAGGCCTGATATCAACATCTGACAGCGGCAAGGAGTACGACCGCTTTCGTGAACGCATCATCTTTCCCATCAAAGACACAAGGGGACGCGTAGTTGGTTTTGGGGGACGGCTTCTGGGCGACGGCAAACCAAAATACCTCAACTCTCCGGAGACAGCCGTTTTTCATAAAGGCGGGATACTCTATGGCCTGCATGAAGTGCGTCACGGCGGCTCGGGAAAACAGCAGATCATGGTTGTTGAAGGCTACATGGATGTTGCCGCCATGGCGCAGTTTGGCCTGCACAACAGCGTTGCAACCCTCGGAACAGCCACCACACAACGACACCTTGAACTCCTCTATCGCACCACGCCAAGAGTGGTGTTCTGCTTCGATGGTGATCGCGCCGGACGCGCCGCAGCGTGGAAGGCACTGCAAACCGCCCTGCCGGCGATGAAATCAGGTCGGGAGGCGCGTTTCCTGTTCCTGCCTGACGGCGAAGACCCTGATACTTTGATCCGCAAGGAGGGCAAGGAGCAATTTCTGCAGCGCATCGACAATGCACTCTCGCTTTCCGGCTTTCTGTTTCAGCACCTCTCTGCCGACATCAACACCACCAGCCTCGACGGACGGGCCAGGCTTGCCGATCTGGCGCGCCCACTCATTGAACAGATCCCCGCCGGAAGCCTGCATGACTTGTTGTTACAGCAATTATCCAATCTCACCGGGCTGGAAACCCGGCAACAGCAACGCCGCCGCCCCCAACCGGCATCACAGTCTCAGTCACAGCCACAACGCTCTCCTCTTCGTGATGCACTCCGCTTGCTGCTGGAGGATCCGCAACTGGCATCTCTCGAAAATCTGCCAACCACATGGAGAGAATCACAGGCGAAAGGCATCGAATTGTTCACAACCCTGGTCGATCTGTGCCAATCATCACCCTCTATCACCAGTGCGGCACTGATCGAGCGCTGGCCGGATGAGAATACCAAAGCCCACCTGGCAAAACTGACAACGCAAACGATTTTCGCACCGCTGGAAGGCCTGCAGGCCGAATTTATCGGCGCATTAAGGTTGTTGGGCGACCAGCATAAGCAACAGCAACTGCACTCCCTGCTGCAGCAACCTCTCAATACACTGAGCGAGGAGCAGAAGGCGCAATTGAAACAACTCTACAATGAGAGAAGAGACAATAAATAATTGAGTCAATTAAATTATTTTTGCTATAATGGCTAGTTAGTCTATTCAATATATTTACAGGTCAGTATGAAGCAGGAGAATCAGGGGTCACAGATCAAACTGTTGATTGAGAAAGCCAAGGAACAGGGCTATCTCACTTTTACAGAGCTCAACGACTACCTGCCGGATACCATTGTCGACCCGGAACAGTGGATTGAAAACGTCATCTCTACGTTCAAAGACATGGGTATCAAAGTCCTGGATAGTCCGCCTGACGCCGATGATCAGTCTATGGCTGAAGATGCGCCTGCTGCAGATGATGACGCAGTGGACGCAGCCGCCGCTGTGCTGGCAACTGTCGACAGCGAATTTGGCCGCACCACCGATCCGGTGCGCATGTACATGCGTGAAATGGGAACCGTCGAACTGCTGACCCGCGAAGGCGAACTTGAAATTGCCAAACGCATCGAAGATGGATTACGCCAGGTCTACAGCGCCCTTGCGCAGTTCCCTCCTTCCGTAGAACAACTGCTCGAACTGTTTGATGCCGCCTACTCTGAAGATGGCAAACTCAGCAATGTGATGTCCGGTTATATCGACTATGACGATGACACACCGGTTACTCCTGCTAACGGTCAAAACACGGATGATGAAACCCAGAAGCTGGGACCTGATCCGAAAGAGACCAAGCGCAATGTCACTGTGCTGAAACGCAACTACAACGCCCTGCTCAAGGCACATCGTGAAGATGACTTCGACAAGGCCGAGAAACAGCGCCCCAAAGTCATCTCTTCCTTTATTCAGTTCAAACTGGTGCCGCCGGTTGCCAAGCAACTCATCGACCTTCTCAAGGATGCCATGCGGGGCATCCGCACTCGTGAGCGCGACATCATGCGCATTTGCATCGATGCAGGCATGGATCGAAGAAGCTTCATTACCTCATTCCCCGATAATGAGACAAATCTTAAATGGATTAATGCCCAATGCAAAGGGAAGAACAGCACGGCACTCAATCTGAAATCCTCAGCTGATCAAATCCGCAAGATCCAGAACAGACTATTGAATCTGACGGATATCACCCAGATGGATATTCGCGAAGTCAAGGAGCTGAACCGTCAAATGGCTATTGGTGAAGCCAAAGCACGCCGCGCCAAAAAAGAGATGGTGGAAGCCAACCTGCGCCTGGTGATCTCAATCGCGAAAAAATACACCAACCGCGGCCTGCAGTTTCTGGATCTGATCCAGGAAGGGAATATCGGCCTGATGAAAGCGGTTGACAAATTTGAGTATCGCCGCGGTTATAAATTCTCCACCTATGCAACCTGGTGGATACGCCAGGCAATTACCCGCTCTATCGCAGATCAGGCCAGGACTATACGCATCCCTGTCCACATGATTGAAACCATCAATAAGCTCAATCGCATCTCACGTCAGATCGTCCAGGAGCAGGGCCGTGAAGCAACACCGGAAGAGCTGGCGGAAAAAATGGAGATGCCTGAACACAAAATACGCCAGGTCATGAAGATCGCAAAAGAGCCGATCTCCATGGAGACCCCGATTGGTGATGATGAAGATTCGCACCTGGGTGACTTCATAGAAGACGCCAAAGTACTCTCACCGGTTGATTCTGCAACAATGCACGGCTTGAGCGAAGCCACACAAAATATGCTCTCTGGCCTGACAGCACGTGAAGCCAAGGTGCTGCGCATGCGTTTTGGCATCGATATGAACACCGACCACACCCTCGAAGAGGTTGGAAAACAGTTTGATGTCACACGCGAACGCATTCGTCAGATCGAGGCCAAGGCACTACGCAAACTTCGCCACCCCACCCGCTCCGAGCGCCTGCGCAGTTTCCTCGACGAATAGGAAACAGCAAGTCATTTCAAAATCCCGGGCCCTTAGCTCAGTTGGTTAGAGCAGGGGACTCATAATCCCTTGGTCGTAGGTTCAAGTCCTACAGGGCCCACCAGTAAAAACAAAGGGTTGCAGACTTTTTAGCCCGCAACCCTTTTTCTATGGGTAACCCTGTGGTAACTTTACTATAGGTTTATTGCGGCTTTACTCCCACC
>DAOUQU010000020.1 GCA_030625445.1 Gammaproteobacteria bacterium | reverse complement strand
ACGCAGGGTAGTGGTGACAGGTCTTGGCCTGGTCACACCGGTGGGAAATGATGTGAAAACAACCTGGGAGAGTATTCTCGCAGGTAAAAGCGGTATCCGTCCGGTAACCAGCTTCGATATTTCCAAATTCAGTGTGCGTTTCGGCGGCACCATCGAAGATTTTGATATCACTGATTACATCTCTTTGAAAGAGTCGCGCAAGATGGATCCCTTCATCCATTACGGCATGGCGGCTGGTATCCAGGCGATCAAGGATTCCGGGCTGGAGACGACAGAGGAGAATGCCGAGCGCATTGGCGTAGCCATTGGCGCCGGCATCGGCGGCATCTACACCATTGAGAACAATTACGACGCATTTCTTAATAAAGGACCGCGCCGTATCTCTCCCTTTTTCGTTCCTTCGGCAATCATCAATATGGTTGCCGGCAACCTCTCCATCATGTTTGGATACAAGGGGCCGAATATTGCGATCGTCTCGGCTTGCAGCACCGGCGCGCACAACATTGGGGATGCAGTGCGCATGATTCAGTACGGCACGGTCGACGCCATGGTCGCCGGTGGTTCCGAGTATGCCACGACGCCGATCGGTATTGGCGGTTTTGCCGCTGCAAGGGCCCTGTCCACACGAAACGACGATCCACAGGCAGCCAGCCGTCCATGGGACAAAGATCGTGATGGTTTTGTCCTCGGTGATGGCGCCGGAGTGATGGTGGTCGAAGAGCTGGAGCACGCGCGCGCGCGCGGTGCAACGATTTACGCAGAAATCGTCGGCGTGGCGATGAACTCCGATGCCTACCACATGACCTCGCCTTCGCCGAACGGCGCCGGAGCAGGTCGCTGTATGGAGCTGGCCCTGGAAGATGCCGGCATGAACACAGAAGAGGTGGACTATATCAATGCGCACGGCACATCGACCCCTGCGGGTGATGCAGCTGAAACCAACGGTATTAAATCCGCCTTTGGCGCGCATGCGAAAAAGCTCTGCGTCAGTTCAACCAAGTCGATGATTGGCCATCTGTTGGGCGCCGCCGGGGGTGTAGAGGCGATATTTGCGACGCTTGCGCTTCAGGACCAGGTTGTTCCTCCGACGATCAACTACACCACTCCCGATCCCGAGTGTGATCTCGACTATGTGCCGAACAGAGCCCGTGAAATGGAGTTGAATGTCACCATGTCCAACTCGTTTGGTTTCGGCGGCACCAACGGCACATTGGTATTCAAGAAATATCAGGGGTGATTTTTGCTGATTAACGGTCAGTGCGGCGACTCAATTGCTGTTCTTGACCGTGGCTTGCAATATGGCGATGGACTCTTCGAGACCATCGCTTTTATTCATGGCAATGCTCCATTGTGGGATCGCCACATGGCGCGTCTCTCGGAAGGCTGCCGCAGACTCGCTCTTCATCAGCAGGATGCGGTCAGGCTTGCTCATGAGGCCCGTCAACTTCTGCATCGCGATGATGCCTCGACTGACAGGCAAGTCATCAAGATCATCATTACCCGTGGAGAGCATGGTTCAGCCTACTTCCCTCGGGAAGGTGACGCGACGCGCATTCTCTATACCCGTGACTGGCCTCAGAGAGTGCAGCAAGGTATTGCATTGCATCTCTGTCGCACACGTCTGGCAACAGGTTCTCCACTTGCCGGGCTCAAGACGCTGAACCGGCTGGAGCAGGTGGTAGCGGCCGCAGAGATCAAAAATGCGGGTTTTCAGGAAGGCCTCCTGTGTGATGCAGATGGTTTCATGGTTGAAGCGTTGATGAGTAATCTCTTCTGGCTGAAGCAGGGGGTTCTCTATACCCCGCTGCTCGATCGCTGTGGTGTTAGCGGAGTGATGCGTGCTGAAGTGATTGAGCAGGCTGAACATTTCGGCATGAGAGTGCAAGAAGTGAGGGAAACACCTGAAATGCTGGATACAGCAGAGGCGATGTTTCTGACCAATGCGCTGGGATTGACAGCTGTCGGGGAGTTTTCAGGGAAACTCATGGACGTCGATGCCGTCCCGTTAAAAATACGTAACGCGATACAGCAACTGCTGTCTTGAATGAGTATCCTCTTTACACGCGAAATAAATTTTAATCATGACTCTCGCAAAGACGCAAAGCTTCCGCGTCCTGCTTACGCCCCTGACCTACATCCGTGTAGGCCAAGATCGCCAAGAAAAACCTTTGCGTTCTTGGCGTCTTTGCGAGAGAAAGTAGTCTCTTTTATGCCTCTTCAGTCTGAGACATGGTCTCTTCTAGATAAATGAATACAACACTTAAACAACAAGGCGGGGCTATTGTTGCCCTTCTGTTATTGATCTTCATACTTGCTGCTGCAGGTTACTGGCTGTGGCATGATTATCAGCGTTTCCGCAGCTCACCACTGCAGATCTCCGGTCTGGGGGTCAATTATCAGGTCAAGCCGGGAACTTCAGTGAAGGAGGTCGCCAGTGATCTCGCTGAAAAGGGCATACTGCGGCAGCCCTTCTATCTGCAGGCGCTTGCTCTGGATATGGGAGTATCCACTAAAATCAAGGCCGGCGAGTATTTGATCCGGGCAAAAACCACGCCCGAAATGCTGCTCGATCAACTGGTCAGGGGCAAGGTTCTCCAGTATTCATTGACCCTGATCGAAGGCTGGACTTTCAAACAGGCCCTCGCTGCGGTGCGTATTCATCCCATGATCGTGCAGACCTTGACCAGCCTCAGCACCGATCAGATCATGGAGCGTCTTGGGCAGGCGGGAGTCACTCCTGAAGGGCGTTTTTTCCCGGACACCTACCTGTTTCCCAGAGGAACGACTGATGCAGATGTCCTGAAGCGGGCATATCAGCGCATGGAGAAGGTGCTTGCACAAGAGTGGCAGGCAAGAGCGGAAGGACTGCCGATCAAAACTCCCTATGAGGCATTAATCCTTGCCTCCATCGTTGAAAAGGAGACCGGTGTCGCAGGTGAACGCACACAGGTTGCCGGTGTGTTTACACGGCGTTTGCAAAAAGGAATGCTGCTGCAGACCGACCCAACTGTGATATACGGCATGGGGGACTCCTACGATGGCAATATACGGCGTAAGGATCTGCGCACAGACACCCCCTATAATACCTATGTGCATTCAGGCCTGACTCCTACTCCAATTGCGCTTCCCGGCAGGGAAGCCATTTATGCCGCACTGCATCCGGCAGATGGCGATGCCCTCTATTTCGTGGCGACTGGCCAGGGAGGGCATTACTTCTCCGCCACGTTGAAAGAGCATAATCAGGCAGTGCAAAAATATCAGATCAACCGGAACAAGCATTGAAAGCGGGAAAATTTATCACCTTTGAAGGGATCGAGGGGGCGGGAAAGAGCAGTAATATCAGTTTTGCCGAGAGAGTGCTGAAACAATCCGGAAAGAGGCTCATGTTGACGCGTGAGCCCGGTGGAACGCCGCTGGGGGAATCATTGCGTGAACTGCTGCTGGGTCATCAGCATGATGGTATCTCTTTCAAGGCAGAGCTGCTGCTGATGTTTGCTGCGCGGGCGCAGCATCTGGACAGCAAAATACTCCCTGCTATCGAGCGTGGTGAATGGGTGATTTGTGATCGTTTTACGGATGCAACCTATGCCTATCAGGGTGGCGGGCGTCTTCTCGACAGTGCCGCGATTTCCATGCTGGAAACCCTGGTGCAGGGCGAGCGCAGGCCGGATTTGACCATATTGCTGGATCTTCCTGTTTCTCAGGGCCTTGAACGGGCTGGCAAACGCTCGGCGCCTGATCGCTTTGAGAGGGAGAAACATGATTTCTTTGAGCGGGTGCGTGCAGCCTATCTGGAAATTGCTGACAGAGATCCGCAACGCGTGAAGGTGGTTGATGCATCACTATCGCTGCAACAGGTGCAGCAACAGATCAACTCTGTACTCTCCTCATTTCTTGAATCCGTGTGATGCGTGAATAACCAGGCCCCCTATCCATGGCAGCAGCACGGCTGGGAGCTGCTTCAGCAATACAGGAAGAGCGACAGGCTACCGCATGGACTGCTCTTTAATGGTCCTTCCGAGTGTGGCAAAAAGCATTTTGCGCAGCGCTTTGCCGAAGCAGTGTTATGCACAGCGGATAGATCTGAACATGGCGCGCAGCAGCATCATGGGAAAGCTTGCGGAAAGTGTCACTCCTGTTTGCTACTGGCGGCGGGAAATCATCCCGATCTGGTTCTTCTTGAACCGCAGGAGGAGAAAAAAACCATACAGGTGGATGCTGTTCGTGAATTTATACAGGACGCTACGCTGACGCCGCAGATCTCGGATAGACGCGTCTGTTTGATTATGCCTGCTGATGTGATGACAAGTGAAGCTGCAAACAGCCTGCTGAAAACACTGGAAGAGCCTGCGTCAAACAACCACATGATTCTTGTCACCGAGCATGCAACTCATTTGCCGGCGACAATCCGTTCCCGCTGCCAGATAGTCTATCTCCCGCTGCCGACGCAGCAGCAGAGTCTGCAGTGGCTGCAGCAGCAACAACCGCAACAGCAATGGGAAGAGTTGTTGAACACTGCAGCTGGAGCCCCATTGCGTGCGCTCTCATTTGAAAAGAGTGATATTATGCATCGACGCCAGCAGTTGTTTGACAGCTTTGCAGCATTGATTAGTGGCCAGCAGTTACCACTTGCTGCAGTGACGGTATGGAACGAGGAGGGGAGTGAAATGCTGCTTAAGTGGCTCTATGAATGGACTCTCGATCTTCTGCGGGGTAGGGAGACAGGTGTGGAAAATATGCACGGTTTATTAGCCGGGAGAGATCTGTCAAACTTGATTCCAAGCCTGGATGCAAGGAAGCTGATTGCACTCATTGAGCAGTTGGTCTCTCTTAATCGGGGAGTTGAAGAGCGTAATCTGAATCGTCAGATGCAACTTGAAGCGCTGGCTGTCAGTTATACGGGGTTAAGGAGTCGCTCCGCGCCTTGACCGGAGCATTCCTGCAACCCACCATTCCACGGACTTATTCAGAGGTTCTCTAGCTAATGAGTGTTCATAGCAGCGGCAGGAAGATGCTCAATCTTCAGTTGAAAGATGTGGAATCCCTGTACAAATCTTTTCTCTCTTTCCTCGAAGAGGGAGGGCTTTTCGTTGAAACAGGAGAGGCCTATCAGCTGGGTGACGAGATCTTTCTGCTGGTCACACTTCCTGAAAGCGAGGAGCGCTATCCGGTGGCAGGCACTGTTGTCTGGATTACACCCGCCGGTGCAGCCGGCAACCATCCGCAGGGTATCGGTGTGCGTTTTGGCACCAAGGATGAGGGCAAGCTGCATAACAGGGTCGAAAAAATACTTGCTGAAATGATTGATTCCGATATTCCCACCTACACGATGTAATGAAGCTCGTTGACTCCCACTGTCATCTCGACCGGGTAGACCTGGCCTCCTATGACGGGGAGTTTCAGAATTTTGTCAGCGCTACACTGGAGTCCGGTGTCGAGCAAATGCTATGCGTCTGCATTGATCTTGAGAGCTATCCCGCTATGCTGGAGCTGGTGCGGGAGTATGACAACATCTTTGTCTCGGTAGGCGTCCATCCCAATGACCTGGATCGCAGAGAGCCAACAGCTGCCGAGCTGGTTGAGCTGGCTTCAATCCCGGAAAACGTAGCCATAGGGGAAACCGGACTCGACTATTTTCGCAGCGATAAGGGTGGCATGGAGTGGCAGCAGAAGCGTTTCCGTACTCATATCCATGCAGCGAGAGAGTCGCGCAAGCCGCTGATCATCCACACTCGCCAGGCCCGGAAAGATACCATTACACTGATGCAGCAGGAGCAGGCGAGGGATGCCGGTGGTGTCATGCACTGCTTTACCGAAACCTGGGAGATGGCGCAGCAGGCGCTGGATATGGGGTTTTATATCTCCTTTTCAGGCATAGTGACCTTTAATAATGCAGCCGATTTGCGTGATGTCGCAAAAAAGGTTCCACTGGATCGCATGCTGATCGAAACAGACTCCCCCTATCTCGCGCCCGCTCCTTACCGTGGCAAGCCGAACCAGCCTAAATACATCTATCGTGTCGCTGAAACCATTGCAGAGCTGCGCGGCATGGAGGTTGAAGAGCTGGCGCAGATAACCAGCAGCAATTTTTTCAAGCTCTTTACTGCTGCGGGGGTAAGTTCTCAATAATCCCGTGGAAATGGGGTGAAATCGCAGGATGCCAGTGAGGCATGAACTGCATCAATGCGTAAGGGACTCCTGGAGTAGTGGATTTGAAGCATCAGGGTAACAAACAATGTCTGAAAATTTAAAACAACAACTGCAACTCCTTGAAGAGGAGCTGAGCCACCGGCTCGAACGCATTACGAGTGATCTGACAAGCGATCACAGCGCCGACTTTGCCGAACAGGTGACCGAACGCGAAAATGACGACGTGCTGCATGGCTTGCAACTGGAGACTGCCGCCGCCCTTACCCAGATCAGGCAGGCACTGCGGCAGGTGGAAGAAGGCACCTACGGAATCTGCGAAAGCTGCGGTGAAGAGATCGGGGCAGAGCGGCTCAAGGTGATGCCTTTTGCTACCCGCTGCATTCATTGCGCCGAGTAAATCGGGTGCCTATTGTAAGTCATTGATAATAAACCCTTCCATAACTTCTCACTCCTACCGGGCTGCGAGGGTTTTCTTTGTGGCATTCTGAAATGTCGTCATCAATGCAGCAGTCGATACGCCAATCATCAGCACGCCATTGATGGCCTCAAGTGCGCCAAGCAATTTATGCTCGTCTGACATGACGATATCACCATAACCGAGTGAGCCGAAATTCACTGCCGAGTGATAAAATGCGACATCAAACTGTTGAAATTCCTCCAGTAACAGGAACAACCACGACCAAACAGCTATTTGTCCCAGATTACCGACGACCAGCAGCAGCATCACACCGCTGATTACCAGCATGCTGGACCAGAGCGAAGCGTTATTCACCAGATGCTGGTGGTTAATAAAGTAACGAGCTGCAACTACTAGCAGCGCTGTTTGCAACAATAAACACACGACCATTATCGGCAGACCGAGCAGGAGATTAATCAGCATAGGGATGACTCCGTATTATTTTAGGGATGAGGCAATTAGGGATGATGCAACTTGTTTTCGGGGGCGACGGGTACGCAAATATTCCAAAAAGTAGAGGGCCAGCCATGCATACAGGGTCACTGCGATGAAGAGTCCCAGGCGGCCAAGAAATGCTGCATAGACATCGTCACCACCGGCGCTGTCCTCAACTGCCGGACCTAACATGATCAGCATTGTCATTGCCACATTAACCCAGAAGGATGCCGGAAAACGGCTGCTGATGAGGCCGAAGATTTTGCTGGAAAAATAGAGGCAGAAAAGCAGCATCCACAAAAAAAACATCCACAAATTGGGTGACACCCCCAAGGCTACCCAGAATAGAACAGCAAAAATACCGCCCAGAAATGTGGAGCCAAGCAGCTCCCGCCCCGCACTTTTTGCATCGACCATTGTGCTTTGCTGACTCAATAAAACGGCTTTCATGATGATGGCCATGTAGGCGGTCGGATTGGTTAACACCAGCCAATAGACAGGCAGCACGATCAGTGTGCTGCGCAGGGCAATCCAGTTGGATTGGTTGGGAGTGGTTTTCGCAGCTTGCGCTCCCCCTGGCGGAGCGGGATCTTCAGGAAACCAGGGATACACCAGCCACTGGCAAACAACGGCAACGGCAATCCCGATGACCAGCGCCTGGATGACCAGGGTGGCGAGACTATAGCTGACTGTGCCGGCGGCAGAGATCAAGGTGAAGCCGATGGTGAGAAATGTGCCGAACAATGCCTTGCCCATGTTGACGGTCAGGTAAGAGCTCAAGTAGAGGCCCAGAGCCACTATCAGCAGCGCGGTCATCTGGTAATGTTGCAGCAGCGGGATCAGCAGCAACCCCATGCCCAGCGCTATCAATACCACCAGCAACAGCCCGAACAGATTTTTCGGCCCCATCGGAGGGGCAGGCATGGAGGCGAACAAAAAGGCAAACAGCGGCGCGATAAAGGGCAGCGGCAGTTGCAGGGCATAAGCGGCAGCCAAAGCCAGGGCGGAAACCAGGCTTAAGCGAAATATGCGTCTTGCCTGAATATGCATCTGTTTTGCTAGCGAGACCAGGTCTCAGAGTGACGAGACATGGAAGATTCAGTTTCAATAGGCATAGGAGAGCCAGCTCATCATGCGAATATAGGCTTTTGCCAGTGTTCTGAGCAGTCCATGCTCGTCAGTATAGGCAATCACTTCCGCCTGCCCGCCAATACGTAAATGCTCCTTAAGCTGGTCACGCTGCTGGGGATCAAATTCGATCATCACCGGATAGCGTTGCGACTGGCGCAGCCAATCCCGATTATTCTCAATCGTGGGCAGAGTGCCCGCAGGCGGCGGCTGCCCGGCAGCGACGCCAAGACCAATACTGCGTATCCTGCCGTTAATAATCGTCCCGGGGAGTGCATCGACGACAATCTCAACCGGTGTTCCAACACGCACATGTCCCAGATTATTCTCGGTAAATTCAGCGTTGATCCAGATGTCATTGATGGAGATCAGTGTCATTAGCGGGGCGCCTGCAGCAGCGAATTGACCCACATCGGTGCGCAAGTCAGTAATTACCCCGCGTGCAGATGCCTTGACGATGGTGTTTCCGAGATCACGTTCAGCATTATCCACAGCACTCTGTGCAGATTTTAGCTGGGCATTATCCTCACCTTCCCCCCCTCTCTGTTCTTTGGCACGCTCGATCTCAGCTTCGGCCGTTGTCACTTGCGCTAGCGCCTGCTGCAGCGATGCGCGCGCCATCTCCACGCGACGCACTGAAATGGCTCCCGAATCCTCTTTATACAAGCGCTCCTGGCGGTCGGCATCCTGTTTGGCCCTGGTTTTATTGGCTTGTGCGGCAAGCAGGCTGGCTTGCGCCGATTCAATCCCTGCTGTGTTGGCGCCAATCTGGCGCTGTGTATTTTCCAGGTCTGACTGGGCGCGTTTCAAGGCGATCTCATATTGTGAGCGATCAATCTCAAACAGCGCTTGATCCGTAGCAACTTCCTGGTTGTTCTTGACCCATACCCTGGTCACCACACCGGCGACCTTGGGGGCGACGCCGACGACAAACCCCTGTATGCGCGCCTGCGATGTATATGGCGTGAACCGGTCGAAGAGCAGGTACCAGGTCAGGCTGGCAATGATTACCAGCAGGATAGCGGCTGTTCCTATCTTGACGGAAGATGCAGCACTCTTTTCATCACTCTGCGTTGAGTTGGCTTGCACTTCGTCAGCCTTAGCTTCGTCGCTGTTGGGTTGTTGCTTGGTTTCACTCATCTTGAGATGTCTCGACCGGATGCTTCCGGATTTCTGATTTGGGGGAGGTCAGAAGATCGCCCCAGTTGCTGCGATTCTGCATAGTCTCTCTGACGTCTTGAGGAATCAGCTGTTCCGCCGGCATGGCGATCCATCCGCCGCCCAGGCCCTTATAGAGGCTGATCACCGCAGCGATATGATTTCCTTGATTCAGCAGTTGGCCTTCGGCCTGGGAAAACAATGCGCGTTGTGCATCCAGCACCCGTTGGAAATCTGCGTAGCCTTCACGATATCTGGTGTTGGCAAGATCCAGGGCGCGCTCCGAAGATTTCACGGCTGCATCGGTCAAAGCCTGCTGTTCCACAGTTTTCTCTATGCTGACTGCCGCATCATCGACTTCTCTTGCGGCCTGCAGTACCGACTCCTGGTATTGCTCGATCAACTGTTGCAGCCGGGCATCCTGCAGGCGCACATTGTTTTTGATGCGGCCGTAGTCAAATATATTCCACTGCAGTGCAGGACCAACCACCAGATTGCCGGTAGTCGGCGTTCCGCCGAGGCTGTTTCCTGACCAGCCAAGGGTTCCCAGAAGCGTAATGGCCGGGTAGTAATCTGCTTCGGCTATACCAATTTGGGCTGACTGGGCGGCTATCTGCCAGGCAGCGGCGCGGATGTCGGGGCGGCGCGTGAGAAGATACGTGGGGATTTTTCGGATGGCGCTGGATGCAACAGTAGGCAACTTGTACCTGGAAGCGGCAAGTTCAGGTATTTTCCCGGGGGGGCGGCCCAGCAGGGCGGCCAGCGCATTGCGGGTTTGGGTCAGCGTTATCTCCAGCTGCGGAATCGTCGACAAGGTTGCCAGGTACTGGGTTTTTGCCTGCTGCAGATCCAGTTCCGAAGTTTCGCCATTTTCGAATAACTCAGTGGTAATCTCATAACTGCGTTTTTGAATTTTCGCATTCTCATTCGCAATGGCAATGCGCGCCTGCGTTGTACGGTAGGCGTAATAGACATCGGCTACCTGGGCGCTGATCAGCACCTGCATATCCTGTTGATTGGCGACAGAGGCTAAATAGGCCGCATCGGCTGATTCGATGCCGCGTCTGAATCGGCCCCAGAAATCGAGTTCCCATGCCATGTTGAAACCGGCCTGATAGCTGCCAAAACTCTGGTTCTCAGGCGGCGCATCCCCGCCATGGTAGCGGGTATTCACATAGTTAATGGCGCCGCTGGCCTGCTGCACTTGAGGGTAGAGGCTGCTGCCGGCAATTCCCAGCAGGGCCTTACTCTCAAAGATGCGTAATCCGGCAATACGCAGTGGCAGATTCTCCTCTCTGGCCACGTCAATGAGTTTGTTGAGGGCGGGATCATTGAAGAGTTTCCACCAGAAGCGTAAATCAACCTGTTTTTGCACAGGTTGATTGCCGGTTGTCCCGTATACGGAGGGTTGCCACTCCTTCAGCCAGTCAACTTTGGGCTCCTGATAGTCAGGTCCCAACGTGGTACAGGCGGTCAGCGTAAGGATTCCGCAGGCCAGAACCAGGCGGAGCACAAGTTGGCTGAAGTAGCTGCACATCATGTTGCTTATTCGCTGGCCACAGCGCTCTGCTTGATATCTTCGTCTGCCAGCTCGCTATCCTCTGCTTCTCCATCGGCAATCCAGTCCATGAAGACAACGTATCCAAGCGCCAGGAATACGGCGCCAACAAAGAGTCCGATCAAGCCGGCCGAAACCATACCCCCCAGGGCGCCAAGCAGGATGATGGGCATCGGCGCATCTACACCGCGACCGAGGAGGAGTGGTTTGAGTACATTATCCGCGAATCCGGCAAGCAGAAAATAGATGGTGAAAAACACATTGCTCATTGTGGAATCACCGCTCCACCAGACATACGCAATCACCGGTATTGAAAAGATGACAGCGGGTATCTGGGCAATACCAAAGATTAAGACTAAAATCGCCAACAGCCCGGCCGCCGGCACATCTGCCCAGACAAAACCAATACCCAGCAACAGGGCCTGGATAAAGGCCACACCAATAACCCCCATGGAGACTGAACGGATAGTGGCTGTAGAGAGCTGATACAGTTGCTCCCCTTTTGCCGGCCCCGTCAGGCGACGAATGATTTTTAACATGACTGCGCTGCCGGACTGACCAAAAGCCATCATAATGCCGGCAATAATCAGAGAAAACAGAAACTGAAACATTCCGCTCGCCGCACCACCGACAAAGCTCAACATGGATTTGGAAAAATTCCCGAGCTGCGGCTGCATCTTTTGCAGCAATGCAGGGAGATCGTTGGCAGCCTGGCTCCATAATCCATGGAGTTTATTGCCGATAAGCGGCCATTTGGCAACCGAGGGAGGCGGCTGTTTGATAGTGATCGTGTTGTTTTCAAAAGCCGTATGCGTTTCATGGATGAAATCTGCAGTAGAGCCGCCAAGCATCGCGGTGGGAACACCTATCAACAACAGTCCGGACACCACTATCACAGTTGCCGCCCATCCTTGTTTACCGCCAAGTCGTTTAGCGGCACGCTGATGGAGTGGATATAGGGTAACCGCAAGAATGACAGCCCACAGCATCAAGGCCAAAAATGGGCTGAAGATTTTCACGCTCATGACCACCAGAAAGGCGATGAGACTGAAACGAATCAAAATCTCCATCAGATCCTTGGATAGTGCTTTGCGAATGAATGTGATATCTGCTTGCATAGTGTAGCTCTCCGATAAAAACCCTAAAAACGTTGGTTATTATATTCCTTGCTTGAAGTTTTTTATAAGCATAGCAAAGGCTGATACACCTCGAAGGTTTAAATGTCTGCTTGGAGTATATGGCGGTCATTCACTGCACCCTCAGAATCTGCTCAAACCGCTGACTCAGAAATTGACTGTAGTTGCTCCAAACCGGTCAATTCCAAAAACCAAGCTGTTCCGTTGTAACCAGACGTTATCCACCACTTTCATTCCAAATCTCACACTTTGGCAAGACTCGAGGTGATCTGATTTGGATACG